>CANMSW010000032.1 GCA_947500275.1 Bacteriovoracaceae bacterium
CCGGATCCTCATCCACGAGCTGTGCGATCAAATTAGCTGCCAACTTCGAGCGCAGGGCCTTTAAGATAAGGCGCTTTTGATCGGCCAAATCAGAGCCGTGATCCACCAAGAGCTGCTCCAGAATGGGTCCAGCGGTCGGAATGAGCTGCAGTCGCTGAGCGAGCACAACGAGCTCAAACACCATTTTGTTCATCCGCTTTTCTTCAAGCTGCCACTCTTCTCTCGTCTCATTAATCCTGGATTGGTCCAACCCCGCCAATTCGTCAGTACGGCCCAACGAAAGCAGCTTCCGCCCCCGCGGCTGATAGGTAGGATCGGCAGCCTCAACCATGTCGAAAAGTCGGTCGACGACCACATTGAAAAGAACGGGATCTTTACTCGGGTCACGACCCACGACCGACTGCAATATATTAGCAGCCTGCGGACTCGAGGTAAAAGTACCCATAGCTCTAAAAAAATCTCGAAGCTTCAGATACTCCTGCCGTCCCTTTGGATCAGGAATCGCCGCAGGATTTTCCGTGAATTCAGGAAATTCACGAAGTTTCTGACCTACTTTCCGTAACATCCCCGTCTTTACCACCATCGGAACAATTGAGAGGTTATTACACTCCAAAGCCCGTGCGTTTCGACACTGCGGAGGACTACTGTAGAGAAGCTCAAAAAACAAATTTCGAAGGACTTTTAAACCCCCGGCCAGCTGCGCACCATTTGGCGCTGGCGAAGCTCCAGGAAGATTTTCAGGCACGACCGACAACAGCTGCCGAATGTTAAAAAGTCGAACCCGAACATCATCTGGCATCAACCCCACCCCGGAAGATCTCGCAAGCCAATCTTCGCTAATCACGGCACCGGGATCCCGCACGTCCGTTCGCTGGGCACACGCAGGCAGTTCAGGAAATCCGACCGCGAACTCAAATGTTCGCATGGTCGTCTTCATGCTTTTCGTAATTGCGAAAGTTGGGAACAGCTCATCTCGCTCCCAAACATCCTGCAGGGTCATCGGGCAGTCTCCCCGCTTCACCAAACGCCGACGAGCCGTTTCATTCTCACTCAAGAGCGCGCGATCACAATCCTCTGCGCGGTTGTATCGTCTCAAAATTTCCTCGGGCCAAACCTCAGAAGGCTCATCGCCCCAAGCTTCCCCAAGCATCTGGAGGAACTGATATCCCATGTTTTCAGGAAGTAAGAACTGCACATTCGCATTCCAAAGAAGAAGCTCGAACCGCTCGATCGTGCTGACGAGTCGAACGCGTGGCTTTTTCTCTCCCTCATAAATATAGGCGATCGGACGCAAATCTCCTGAGCGCTCATGCAGCCATCGGAACAATCCGTCCCGATCAAAGTGATTCGTTCGGGTGGGCTTTTGACCCCGCTGAAGATTAAAGTATCGAATTACGTTGGAAGTTGCTTCGATACTCGAACGACCAGGAATTGCCTTATCCGTGGCTTGATACCTTTTGACCAGGGGGTTGACTACCGCATTGAAATCCGACCGTCCCCACTCCATCCGCGGCATTTTCCGCGGAGCGCCGCGAGAATCAGTGACTTGAGCCCCAGTAACGAGATCCACCTGAGGAACAAGCTCCCAGCTATTCATTGAACTTTGGTATTCTTTCCAAATTCCTCGAATGCGGGCTTCTTTTCGATCAGTGTCTGAAGTGCACTCCCAATTATGAATCCAATCTTTTAAGTTGGCTTGCACTGGATCCGATAACGTCTTCCGTAACTCGAAAGGATTCGGATGGGGCTCGAGCTCACAAGAAGAGGGCTCGTAGCTCTCGGACTCAGGATCGCAAACGGCCGTCGCACGCATTGAGCGCACCAAATGTCGCCCAGCACGTTCAAAGTCAGCATCTTTTAAAATTTCACCAGTGAGATGAAGGACTACACGAAGTCCACTTTGCGCCCGTAAAACTAGCTCACGAATCAAAGCAACTGCGCTTTCGCCAATGGTGGCAGAAGTTTCATCCTCGCGACCGCCCGAAAATCGCGTCTGGGTCAACATAGGAATCGAGTACAAAAGCCGGTGAATTCTACGATCGTCCACGTACTCAATAAATTTATTCGTGAGGAGCGACAACTGTTCATCGCTCAAGTCGCCGCTCAGCTTACGGAGAAGTTCGACCTGGACCTCAAAGAGGGACCTTCCATCGCCGTCGAGACGAACATTCCTCATCCAACGCAAAATCGCGGCAGTCGCTTGATGATCACCGTCAGTACTGATGCACTGGGCAAACAAGTCGAACTCGCGCTCGGCCGCTCTGGAACCTAACTCATCGATCGAGGTCGAAAAACCGAGTGCCAAGCAGGGGTCATCGCCTGTTGCACCTCTTCTTCCCCCGAGAAAGTCAGGTCGCCAGTCCGACTCAACGAGCGAAAGTGTTTCGGGTTCCCTCACCGGAACCGTATGAGAGCTCCAATTATGGCGACGATCCTCGATGAAAGGTACAGCCTCAGTCGCTGCTATCGCATGCTCAGAGCGGTCACCGAACTTCCTGAATATCGTGAGGAGTGATGAGATCAGCTCCTTGAGTCGGCCATCTCGCGACATTTTCGATACAAGCTCAACCGATTCGGCGAACTCGGGCCTTTTGGCAATTCCCAGCAAAGTTTTGCAGAGATCTGGAACTCTTGCCGACTCTTCGAGAGCCGATTTTACGAGCTCAACAACAGGGTGAACATCGTTGATAAAGAAAGCGATTCGCAGCTGGGAAAAAATTGGATCCAAAATCTTCTCATCGGAATCGATCCAAGTTTTCATTGAAAGCAAAACCGCTTCGAGGTCTTCGCCTCGGACTCGAGCCGCAAGCTCCAGAATTCCATCTAAGATTGTTGGTCCAGCCACTGCACCGGCTCCATCGAGAGGCTCAAGAAGAAACCCTACCGCCTTCGCCATGGAGTCCCGACGCTCAATGGGAATCGAAGTCACCAAATAAAGAAGATCATCCCAAAGCCGACGATCAGTGATCTCTGCGAGCACTGGAAGGAGGTGTTTGATACCCCCGTGATTCCCGTGCGCGCCGGTCCCTGTCGCACCCAACAGGTCAATCAAAGTCCGAGTCATTCCCTCGCGATCAAATTCGGCAAGGAGGTCCGTAACCGGACCGATCGAAGAAGTGGCCGCTAGACGACTGAGCGTCGGATAATAGCGACCCAATTCTTGAGGGTACTCGCAGAAAGGATGGATCGCAGTGAGCGTCAACGGAATCGTTCGCCTCAGAAACGACTGAACTTCTTCGGAAGAATCAGATTCACTCTCGCCAGGTCCATTCCGACGAAGCAATTCACTGACGATAAAAAGATTCGCATGCTCAACCCGCTGCGTTCCTCGGAAGCAACGTATTTCACCGCGGGTAAAATGAAAAAGCGAACTCAAGTCGTCTAATCCCGCTGCGTCGACTTCGAGGCCATCGCCCCGCCTGCCTTTTAAGCTCAAGGTTCCAAGCGCAGATGAAAAAACGGGAATCCGAGCACGAAACTCATCCGATCGCGATCCTAAGCGTGCATCCAAGATTTTAAAGAGTGTCCCTTTTTCGAGGGCACGGAGCGCCGGCCCAACAGGACCGTCCATAATTCCTGCTCCCGACTGATATTTTTCTTCTCGCAAGAGAGTCAGTAACGGCTCGATCAGCTCGGACCGAAGCGAACGAGCTCCCGGACTTCCTTGTCGAATACGCTGAGTTGCTTCCTGAAATGCAGCCGTCCTCGAAAGGTTAATGCCAAGCTCCAGCGTATCGCGGACGAATTCCGGATCAAATTTTTCCGACAACCGAGACAACACACGAACGAATAAATCATCCTGTCTTGCTTGATAGGCCCCGTCTAAAAGTCGGACGCCCGATTCGACGAAAGGAGTGTTTTCAAGTAATCGTCCAAACTGATCTAACGAAGGATCGAGGACCCCTAGACGGACGAGTCGACCGAAACTCGAGTCGAGATCGTAGATCCGCTTCGAGTTATTCAGGAGTGAGGCGTTCATTAAACGAACGAGGGGATCCAGCTCCTGATCGTCGAGGGATCGAATCAGTCGGGCTAATGGATCCAGTGCGCCCTGAGAGTTAAAACAGTCAGTGAGCTGCCGGAAAGTCGGGACGTCAATCGTGGGACTCGAGAGATCCAGATTCGCACACCGGGCATTTTTCTGCCGATATCCATCCTGCTGCTGGACCTGTTGATCAAAACCTTCCCCGCCCGTGAACATACTCAGGGAGCAACTTTGCAGACTCACCGCAAAAAGAGCCACACCGAGGATCTGAGGCCAGATCCCGGCTTTGTAGCTTGCGAACAGCCCACTAAAGAAAAACCTCAATCGTTTCAAGCAGTTCTCCGATTCCAAACTGAACACCTCAAGACTCCATGAGGCGAAACCTCCTCTCAAGTTTGACGCATTAAGTCAACTACTGAATCCCAGCCTAAGGACCCCGGAACCCCACCGCGAGCGCGGCAATTTTTGCACTCACTTTCAAGAGCAGAAATCCTCTAAACTCAAAGGGAATTTCCAATTTACGCCAGGCTAACGCCCTGAAGCCCGTTGCCGCGGGAAAAGGGCATTCTTCAGACGAGGGAGCCCTCAAACACCATGACTCAACTGAACCCATCGAAAGATCATCCAGCGCACGAAATCCCAAGCGACTTCGACGTCATTATCGTCGGCGGAGGAATTTCAGGTTCATGGATGGCTGATGAGCTTACGCGGGCAGGCCGGCGCTGCCTCCTTCTCGAGGCCGGTAAACACTATCCTGATGACGCCTATCCCCACGAGGAGATCGACGCCAACTCCGAACTCTACTGGTCGGGCGGAATCGAATTCAACAGCACAGCGGATATCGGAATGCTGAGACCCAAGGTCGTCGGCGGCGGATCCATAGTGAACCAAGCCCTCGTCGACCGATTCGATGACATCGCTTTTGAGTCCTGGAGAAACCGCTCCGGCATCTCCTTTTTGAGCGTTCCGGAGATGTCCCATTGGTATGACCAGGCCGAATCCCAGATGTCGATTCAGAAAATTCCCGCACACGTTCGCAATGGAAATGCCAAAATATTTGAAGAGGGCTTTAGGAAAAACGGCTACCAATGTGCGCCGCTTCGCCGGGCTCAAAAAGACTGTCGATATGAGGAAGGGAATGACTGCATCGAGTGCCTTGCGGGATGTCGACTTCAAAGTAAACAGTCGACCCCCTGGACCACCCTAAAAAGAGCCTTCGAAACCGGACTCCTGACGCTCCTCCCTGAATTTGAAGTTCAAAAAATTAGCGAGAGTTCTCAGGAAGTTCGAGTCTCCGGTAAAAGCGTCTCGGGAATGAAAAGAGAATTTAAAAGTCGAAAAGTAGTGCTCGCCTCAGGCGCGATTGGAAACTCGAAACTGCTCCTGTCTTCCGGATACAATTCACAAATTCCATTTCTCGGACACGGTTTTTATACACATCCGCAATACATGAATCTAGCAGAGTACTCATTCGAAGTGAACGCGCATAAAAGCGCATTTCAGGCTTTTAAGTCAGACGACTCTGGATTCAGAAGTGCCGGATTCAAACTTGAAAACGTTTTCGCGCCTCCAGTGGGCATTGCAATGCTCCTTCCTGGAGTCGGACGAAGTCATATGGAGTCGATGCGCAAAATTACGCGATACGCTTGCATCGAAGTAGCCGTTCGCGACACGAATCCTGGCCGAATTCGGATTAAAGGAGATCGAGTCGTGGTCGAAAAAAGCCTCAATGCAGAGGATATTAAACGGAAAAATGCAGGTCTTGAGGCCGTCAGAAAAATCTTTAATTCCACGGGTGCAAAGACCATCATTCCCGGCAACGTCGGAATTGGTCTTCATTTGATGGGTGGGTGCGCAATCGGAAACGACCCAAAAAATTCCGTGGTGAACCCTAACTTTAAGATTCACGGAACCAAAAATATCTTCGCTGCCGATTCGAGCATTTTTCCAGATGCTCCTGGAATTAATCCATCACTCACTATCATGGCTCTTACTCTTCGGGCTGCGCAGGAGATCCTCTCATCATGACTATGAACTATTCAAAGCACCTCGGTCGGCAATCCCTTCGAGGCCTATCAAAAGCAGGAGACATCCTCATCCCGGGCGATGACACTCTGCCCGCCTTCTCGAGGACTCCGTACCTGACCGAGATCGATCGAATCGCCGACTGGATGACCCCGCAAGATCGTGAAGGCTTCAAGTTTTTAACCGGCCTATTCTCCGTCCTTCCATCCCCCGTAGTTCGAGGCCTCATCAAACTTGCCGACCGTGCGGAATCACTTCCTGAATGGATCGCTCCCCCATTCCGGATGATCAATGTCGGCGTAAAAGGCGTCGTCTACTCCCTTTACTATACTGACTTAACGGCAAGCCATACAGTACGCCGGGAACTCCGCTGGAGTACCCGCTGCGGTCCCCTCGCGCCACCGCCGGAATCCGAGGAGTCTGCTCGGATCGAAGAAGCCTTTCGAAATGCTCGATCCGCCTCACGTGTGCTCAGGAAAATCCCACTCGCTGAGCGGCTTCGATTCCTAGAACCGCTTCAGGAAGTCATTCAAAAAAACCAGAACCGGATTCTCGATGCGATTCAGAGGGAGACCGGAAAGTCGCGCAGCGATGCATATATGTCAGAGATTTTTGGAGTTCTAGATCACTTAGCATTCCTTCAGAAAAAGGCTGGAAAGATCTTGGGTGATCGTACCGCTCCGTCTGGCTTAGCGCTGCTTGGCAAGAAATCCCAAGTTTGGTTTGAGCCTCTCGGAACTGTACTTTGTATATCGCCCTGGAATTATCCCTTCTACCAAGCCATTGTCCCTATGACATCGGCACTCGTTTGCGGCAATGCCGTCGTCTATAAGCCAAGCGAACTGACCCCTCTCAAGGGACTTGTCGAGGACCTTCTCCGAGAAGCAAATATTCCCGAAGATTGGGTCCAAATCGTCTATGGAGATGGGCGGACCGGCTCAAAACTCATTGACCAAAAGCCTGAGAAAATTTTCTTTATCGGAAGCTCCCGCACTGGCCAAAAAATCCTAGAGCAGGCCTCCAAATATCTCATACCGGTCGAGCTTGAACTCGGTGGAAAAGACCCCGCTATCGTCTTCGATGATGCGAATCTCGATCGAGCGGCAGCCGGAGTCCTTTGGGGCGCAGTCACAAATACAGGACAATCCTGTACTTCGGTGGAGCGGGTCTATGTTCAAGAGGGAGCATTTGAGGCCTTCAAAAAATGTATCATTCACCAGGCCTTGCGGATTGTCCAAAAAGTCGATGACGACGGATCAAGCGACATAGGAATCATGACCAGCGACGCACAGGTGAAGATCATCGCCGAGCATCTGGATGATGCACTCAAGAAGGGGGCTCGCCTCCTTACAGGTGAAAACTGGGATCGACAGTCGAGAGTAATACCACCTCTGGTTCTCGAGAACGTCACACACAGCATGAAAATCATGAAAGAAGAAACCTTCGGCCCGGTGTTGCCGCTCATGGTTTTCAAGACCGAGAATGAAGTCATCGAATTGGCAAATGATTCGGATTATGGCCTGTCTGCGAGCGTTTGGAGTCAGGACCTTGCCCGCGCCGAACGAATTGCTCGTGGAATCGTCACAGGAAATGTCTCAATTAATAATGTGATGCTCACTGAAGGAAACCACGCACTTCCGTTCGGGGGAGCAAAAAAGAGTGGTTTTGGACGCTACAAAGGCGAGTTCGGATTTTACGCATTCTCGAACATCAAGTCCGTTATCATTGACGCAAATTCAAAGAAGATTGAAGCGAACTGGTATCCGTATACCGCTGCCAAGTACCGACTCTTTGATCAGATGACTCGTGGGCTTTTCACCCGAGGCATCAAGGGGTTACTTCTGTTCATTTTCAACGGACTTTCACTCGAGTCCCTCTCCCAGAAAAAGCGAGGGGAACCGTGAATCATCAGCAATGGACGCTGCTGCTGGAAGATCGCGTTCTTCCTGCTGCGGTCATCGACCTTGACGCGTTTGATCGCAACGTTGAGCGAATCCGAAAGTTAACCCTGGCATCCGGTAAAAGACTCCGAATCGCCTCAAAGTCGATTCGTGTTCCTTTTCTGATGAAGCGCGCGCTCGACCTGGGTGGAGGTGCGTTTCAAGGGCTATTGACCTATTCAGTTCGCGAGTCTGTCTTTCTGTATCAGCAGGGATTCCGTGATTTGGTGATTGCTTATCCAACTCTACAAAAAGCAGATTTGGTGGCTGCGCTTCCTATCTTGAAAACCGATACTGCGGCTTTGACCTTCATGGTCGACTCTGAAGCTCACTTAGATTTTCTCTCTCAATTCCATACTCAAGAAGGACTGGACCACCCCCTCTCAGTCAGCATTGATCTCGACGTGTCGTACCGACCCTTGGGAATTCACATCGGTGTCCAAAGATCACCCATCAGGACCCTTTCGGAGTTCGAGCGCCTGCTTGAAGCGATCCGAAAAAGAACATCACTGAGCCTAGTGGGGGTCATGGGCTACGAAGCTCAGATCGCGGGATTAGCTGATACCAACCCTTTCGCCCCCCTTCTAAATCCAGCAAAGAAACTCATCAAGCGGCTTTCGGTCCGTGATGTGGCTCAGAAACGCGAAAACGTGGCCGCCCTCCTGAAGAAAAAAGGCATTACGATTACCTTCTTTAATGGAGGAGGCACTGGAAGCTTGAGCAGCACACTCAGGGAAGACGCCATCACCGAAGCAACGGCAGGATCCGGTTTTCTTCAGTCCCATTTATTCGATTACTACGCGACCAATCAGAACGAAGCAGCCGAGTTCGTTGCCCTTAGAGTTTCGCGCGCTCCAGACACGCACGTGCTCACCTGCCACGGCGGCGGAATCATTGGCAGTGGTGAAATAGGTAACGATAAATCGATGATCCCCGTTCTCCCTCTGGGCATATCGCTACTTTCAACTGAGGGCTGCGGCGAAGTTCAAACTCCTTTGCGAAAGAAGAACAATACGATCTTAAAGCCGGGTCAGCCCGTGCTGTTCCGGCCTGCAAAAACCGGCGAGCCGCTCGAGCGTTTTCGCGAAGTTCATCTTTTCTCAGATCAAAAATGGCTTAAATCTGTCCCCACTTACCGCGGAATGAACGAGGAATTTCAATGAGCTCTCTGACAACTAAGAAAAAATCAACTCCGCGGAAAGCCCTTGAGCGAGTCCGGAACTACACCCCTTGGGAGCTTTTCATTCGATCCGCATTCGGCTGTGGTCTCCTTGCTATCGCACTTTTCGGACTAGGTTTTCATAAGATTGAACGTTACCCACTTAATCAAAAACCAATTGAGTTTCAGGCTAGCCGTGCACACTCCGACATGCGGACTCTGTCTAAGGAGTTTCCGAACCGCACTCCTTGGAGTGAGCCGAGAAAGAAAGCAGCGCTCTGGCTGAAAGACCAGTTTAAGTCGATGGGCTACGAGCCACAGGGGCAGACTTTTTCCGAGGTCATCGAAGGGAAGCTCTACACCGACCTCGAGAACGTCTACGCCATGAAGAAAGGAACAAAGTACCCGGACCAAATCATCGCGGTTGCGGCCCATTATGATATTACGGACACAACCGTCGAAGGCGCCATGGATGACGCCTCCGGGATCGGAGTGATCCTCGAGCTAGCTCGTGTTTTCGCGGATGAGCCCACCGAGCGAACTCTTTTATTCCTTGCGACCGACAGTGAGGAATTCGGTGCATTTTGGGGGGCACGCGAGTTTTCAAGACTGCACGAGGACGCAGAAAAAATCGTTGCGGTCGCGAACTTCGACTTTGTTGCTTCTGGAAAACAAAAACAAATTCTCATGCTCTGCGATGGTCTTCGGAAGGGCTATACGCCGCTTTGGATTCGGGAACTTGCCATGGACTCCCTGAGGTCAATTGGTGGATTCGAAGCACTCGATTTCACGAACGTCATGGAGTTTGTCGAGAGAGCAATCTTGATTCCCCCTTCTGATCACGGCGCCTTTCTCGAGGCCGGAATTCCATCCTTCAACTGGGTCGGCCAAAACGAGGATTTTTCAGCACAGATGGCCCATATTCACCACACGAAGTTGGATGTGGCGGAGTCCATGGAAGTTGAGTCTTTCAGGCAATACGGGAGTGCCGCCGAGCGCTTCGTGAGAAGCTTAGATTCCATCAGCAGACTACCCAAAAATCCCAAGGACGGGGACTACTGGAAAGTCACAAAGGATCGATGGATTGATGGCCCGACCGTTTTCGTGATTCATCTCCTGCTCTTCATTCCCTTTGTGGTCTACTCGATCGCACGAACCATCGAAACAACCCGAAGATACACACGCGAAGAGATCTTTTCTGGACTGAAGAACGAAGCAAAAAATGTCACACTCCTGCTCGGTGCCCTTCTGGCGGGATACCTGATCCTTCAACTCCTGCCAGAACTTCGAATCATTACGAAATACGAGGCCTTTCCGGCTACCCAAAAGTCTGAGCTTCTGTATCGCCCCGACCTTCTTGCGATGGGCGGAGTCATTGGTGCAACCCTGCTGATCTGGTGGGGACTCACTCGTATTTTTGCAGATCAAAATGAGGATCAAGCCGAAGCCCTTGAGATTCGACATGCATTTCATGGCCTACTCCTGGCCTTCATCATCACGCTCGCCTTTGCCAAGAACTCCTACCTAGCGGTGCTGTTGCTGGTACCACCCGCTTACTCATGGATGGCCCTTCGCGTGCAACGTACTCGACAGGCTAGAATTCTGAATCTCGCCCTTCTGTTCGGAGGTGTGATTACATTCCTGGTGATGACGGTTGTCATGAGTACCATTTTTCACATCGGCTTTATCCCCTGGTACCTATTTCTGGGTACATCGTACGGGCTGATTTCGGCCTATGCAGTCGTACTCGCACTCGCGGTGATCGCGATGGGAATCCGTCTATTTCGGAAGTTTGTATTAGCTTAAAAAAAAGGGCGGGATCGCTCCCGCCCTCACCTTAAAAACCAATATCATCCCGTTGCTGGTATCCAGCCCCCCCACCGGGTCCACTTGGGACCGGTGTCCCAGGTGCATCCGAGGCCAAGTTGGCGAACAAAGTATATTCCGACATCCAGGCGAGACGGATCGTGGCCGTTTCACCGGCCCGGTGCTTAGCGACGATTAATTCAGCGATTCCTTTTTCTTCGGTCTCTTTGTTGTAGACCTCATCGCGATACACGAAGCAAACCATGTCGGCGTCTTGCTCAATGGCTCCCGATTCACGCAAATCCGAAAGCATCGGGCGTTTATCTTGGCGAGATTCAACACCTCGGTTCAGCTGTGAAAGCGCGATGATTGGACATTTCAACTCTTTCGCGAGCGCCTTCAAGTTCCGTGAAATCTCAGAAATTTCGCGTTCGCGGGAACCATCACCCTTCTGGGACGCTTTCGAACCTTTCATCAGCTGGAGATAGTCGACCACGATCAGGTCCACTTTTTTCTCACTCGCCATCAATCGACGACACTTAGCGCGCATCTCCATGACGGTGAGATCACCGGAATCATCGATGAAGACCTTAGCTTTCGAGAGCGCGTCGGCACCTTTTGCAAGGTTTTGCCACTCACGTTCTCCGATCCGCCCCACCTTGAGGCGCTTCGAATCGACTCGCGCAACCCCAGACAAGAGCCGAAAACCGAGCTCGTCAGCGGTCATCTCGAGCGAGAAAAGCGCAACCACCGCTTTACCCGCAATGGCCGCATTCTGTGCCGCCGACAAGACGAGCGAGGTCTTACCCATGGCCGGACGTCCTGCCACAATGATGAGCTGACCCGAGTGGAGACCACTCGTCAACTTATCGAAATCGTTAAAACCGGTCGCTAGTCCCGTCACTTGACGGTTCTGCTGCGAGAGTCTCTCGATCGCATCCATATTCGCGACCAAGATATCTTTCATACTCGAAAAGGATTTGTTCGTCTTGGTATCACTTACGCTGAAAACTTTTTGCTCTGCCGAATCGAGATATCCTTCGACATCTTCAACCCCGTCAAACGCCTCTTCTGCAATTTCAGCGGCCGCCTCAATCATGCGCCGGAGGAGCGCCTTATCGCGAACAATTCGAGCGTAGTAGTTCACGTTGCTGATAGCGAAGGAGTCTTCCAGCAATGCGGTCAGGGTTCCGGACCCCCCGATGGATTCATAGAGGTTCCGATCCTTCAATGCTGCGGTGATCGTGATGAGATCGAGAGGCTCCCCCCGCTCCGAGAGTAGGACTAAGATTTCAAAAACCTTCTGATGGGCATCACGATAAAAATCGCGCGCTTCCAATCCAATTTCGAGAACCTGATAGATCGCTTTATTGTTGAGTAAAATTGCACCAAGGACTGACCGTTCCGCTTCCAGGTTATGAGGCGGCAAACGCCCCCCTGGGTGCCGCGGGGTCCCCGTGCCTCCGCCAGTACCGCCGCCGCGACGAGCCGGGCGATTTGACTCTGGAGGGAATTGGGTAGCAGGACTTTCTCCAAGAAACCCTTCTTGTCGAGGCGCCTCAGCACGAGTCTGCTCAGCTGTCGGCGCACGCATCGGCTGGGGGGAGGATTGAACGGGCAGACCAACGGGCGCCTGCTGCGCTTTCTGGCCAGCGGTCTGAGCGCCCAGAGGAGCGACGTCCATCGGTGGAGAGTAGGAGTGCAAAGGAGGTGACTCCAGAATTGGCCCACCTAAGGGCATCGGTGCCCCTTCCCATGCTGCATCCATCCCTGCGAAGGGATCGGACTCGGATGAGAGAATCCCACCCTCAACGGGGATCAATCCGTCTGAGTAAGGATCTGAATAATCAGAGTAATTGAAACCAGAGGTACCGCCTTCGGGAGTCGATGGCTTTTTAGGTGAGCCTGAATTCGATTGCGACGACATCAAATTTCCCCCGCGTCCAAAATCTTCGAATTTGCCGATATCCAAAGGCTAGACCACAAGCTGCAGTGCAACTGCAATCTATCCAAAAAAAATATTATTGAGGATCCGAGCACAAACGAACAGAATGGCTCACTCTGAAAGAAAATAAAAAGCCCCACTCGATTGAACCGAGCGGGGCTTTCTTAATACTCAATTCTGAAAGAGAAGATTAACCTTCTTCTTTTACAACCCAAACCTTGATCGTCGCCGACACTTCTTGATCAAAGTTCACAACCACAGGGAAACTGCCGAGTGATTTGATTGGGTTTTCGAGAACAATA
>CANMSW010000033.1 GCA_947500275.1 Bacteriovoracaceae bacterium
GCTTCTGCGCTTGATCGCAACTGAGGGCGCGCCCTCCACGGGGAGTGTTTCCCTCTTCGGGTACGACCTCTCGCGCGTCTCACCGACGACCCTTCGAGCGATTCGCCGCTTGATTGGATATGTCCCTCAAAATGTTCAGCTTATTCCCGATCTGAGCGTATTCGACAACGTCGCGCTCTCCCTTTCCTTGGCGAATCCGCGGTCGCACTTCCTAAGCGCCGATGCGCGGAAGAAAATCAATGAATCGCTCGATCGCCTCGGGATCGCAGCCAAGCGGGATCGTATGGCGCGCGCCCTGTCAGGCGGCGAGTGTCAGCGAGTCGCCGTGGCTCGCGCGATCGTTCGCGCTCCGGAGTTGATCATCGCGGATGAGCCGACCGGTGCGCAGGATCACGATCATACATGGTCGATGATGGACCTTTTCGTACGGGCTAACATGGGGGGCGCCACCGTTCTCCTGGCCACCCACGACCGAGAAATTGTTCGCCGTATTCGCAAGAAGTGCGCGGTTCTGAAACAGGGACGGCTCTCGATCGAAGAAGTAGGCCACCCGATGTTCATGTCCGGCACGCCGATTCAAACTCGCTGAGGTGATTTGTCATGATCTATCTTCTAAGGCTTGCTCTCCGTCCTTGGCGAATGGCTCCCATGAGTCAGATTTTCTCGGCCTTTGTGGTCGGTTTTCTGGTACTTTTTAGCGGTTTTTTATTTTGGATCGAACGCGGCCTTAAACCGGTGGTTGATCGCCTCCAAGGTGAAGAGGTGATCACGGCCTGGATTTCGCCTGAAGTTCTAGAAAGTGATGAGCAAGCGCTCCTGAAGCAGGTGAGGGACATGGTTTCAACCAGTGGACGCCCTCGCGCGGGACGCCCGACTGCTGATATAAGTCTTACGACTTCAGCTCAGTTTCTAGGGCAGATGGAAAAACCTTATCCAGAACTCGCCCGCCAGCTGGGTGAAATGGGTGGGGAGGCTAAAGACCTAGTCCCGCGATATATTACAATATCTGGGTTACTTGACTCCGGAACATTGGATGCCGTGAAGGTAGTCCGAGGGGTCGATTCCGTCGAGACCTCGAAAAATCGACACGCGCATGTCGTGGGTGCCTATCGCGCGCTCCGTTGGGTCGTACGGACACTGGTCGCGGGCCTCGCACTCGCGCTCCTGACGGGTCTGATTCATTTGGCGCGTATGAATGCCCATTTGCATCGAGACGCACTTTCGATCTTGAAACTCTGGGGAGCTGGCCCTTGGACCCTCCGTGCACCGGCTCTCTTTTCCGGCGCTATGGTCGGATTCTTGGGGGGGGCCGCGTCGCTAGCAGGTTGGGCGATCGCAAGTCCTTGGCTCTTGCGTCATTTGAGGCAGCTCTCACCGATGCTTTCGGAGCTCCACGTTCCAGGGATTGAAGCGGGCTTGAGTTTGTTGGCTGCTGGGATCTTGATCGGGGTTTTGTCGGGATCCGCTGGAGCCTGGGCGGCAGCCGGTGGAACGGAGGGCGAAGTATCAGCGTCGGATGAGGTTGGAGCACGTGCTTCGGCAGGGGGGCGAGGGTGAGTTCGCGAAATCCAATTCGGAATCGATATCATCACCTTCGCGAGATCGGCGTCCTGGGTGTCTTCGTTTACGGAGTGACCGCAGGGCTGCAAGTGAATGCAGCCATCCCCACGGCGAATGGCCGTGCCATTGCCCTGAGCGAGCAGCTCGATTCGATTCGCTTGCGAGTCGAGTCGCTCGAGGAGAATCTCTCCGACTCTTTGCAGGAAAATCAGGCTGCATCCGTGAACATCCAGAGCATGCGTGCTTTGATCCGTCTGCAAGCGCAGGAAGCCGAGCTTGGAAAAAAACGGCTCGCTGAGCTCGAGCAGACGGTCAATGAACTCGAACAGCGAAAAGTCCTCCTGAGTGAAAAGATTCACTTGGAGCAGAAAGCAGTGCGCCAAGCTTTGGCGTCGATCCATCGATCCGTCCACGAAGCTCCCCGTTCACTGCGTCTCCCTGAGGGCGAGGAACTCGAAGCTCCTCGGCGTCGGGTTCTCGGAAACATCGTGGGCCGAGGCCTTCGCGAAATTGAAGTTTTGGGGATTGACCTTGAGGATGCGAAGAATCTCGAGACACGAATTGCTGATGAAAAGCGGCAGCTTGATTGGCTTTTTCATGATCTGGAAGAGCGCCGTGGAATATTGGAACTCAACCGCTCTATCCAGGCGGATCTGCTTAAAAAACGACAGGCCGATCGTCTAGTTCAGCTCGAAAACTACCGAAAACTCAAGAGCGCCGAATCCGATGTTTCTCGTCTCATCCAGGACTTCAATGCTCGGAAAGAACTTGAAAAGTCGGTGGCGACGGAACGAGAGGTTCGCAAATCGCTGGCCGCTAGCGACTTCGAAAAACTTCAAGGGAGGTTGCCGCTTCCGGTGGAGGGTGCCCGCCTCGCCTCCTCGTTTGGTCGTAACTTCGATCAGAGCTCTGGCTTGCAAGTCTTTCGCAAAGGAATCGAGTTAATCACCCCAGCAGCGGCGGTAGTTAAAACGGTTCACGCCGGGAAGATCGCGTTTTCTGGAGAAATGCCTGGGTTTGGTCGAATCACGATCGTCGATCACGGCTCGCACTTTTATACCCTTTATGGACGACTGGGGGAGTTCGTCCGAAAGGAGGGAACGTTCGTTGCCGCAGGAGATATCATTGGGAAGACGGATGCCGCGGGTGGAAACCTTTATTTCGAAGTGCGTGCTCGCAATCTTCCAGTAAACCCTGCGCAATGGGTAGCGCTGGGCCAGTCGATTCCCCGAAACGTTGCATCGAACTAGTGCTTCAGGTTGGAGTGGTTGCTTTTTCTTCGGCGAATCCGAGTGTCAGGATTTTGTCCCGACGATATTAGGACGGACAGCCTTGCCGAGTAGAATAGCGATCTTTTTTTTATCGAGGCTGAACATCGCTTGGCACTGTAAAGCAGCACGCGCTAGCCTTGAAGAATGAGTCTTATGAAAAAAAATACCGTCGCCACTCAAATAACGCTCTCTCTTTCAGCGGCCGCCCTATTCGTCGCTGTCCCCCTTTGGGCGGGAGATGAGACGACTGAGATATCGTTCGATCTTTCCGATCGTGGCGCGGCTGCAGTCGACGCCCCGGTCCCAGGCGCAGAAGTCCAGAGTGCGCCGGGAACACGCACAAAGCGCAATGCACGTTACGAGAATTTAGAACTATTTCAACGGGTGGTTTCCGTGATCGAGCAGAACTATGTCGATACGCCGGATAATCGCGAACTGATGTACGGCGCAATCAAGGGGATGCTTGAGACTCTGGATCCCCACTCAAACTTTCTGACGCCTGAAGTTTATCGGGACATGAAAATTGATACGAGCGGGAAATTTGGCGGCGTGGGCATTGAGATCGGCCTCAAAGATGAGATGCTGACGGTGGTTTCTCCGATCGAAGATACACCAGCGTGGCACGCGGGAGTGAAGGCGGGCGATCGACTAGTGAAAATCGATGGTGACTCCACCCGGGGCCTGACTCTGGTAGAAGCGGTTCAGAAAATGCGAGGGAAAGCGGGCTCAGATGTTCGACTTTCGATTTGGAGACCAGGCCTCAAGGCTCCTCGTGACTTAAAGTTGACTCGTGGAACTGTGAAGATTCAATCTGCGAAATTTGAAACCCTCGAGAGTGGCTACGGTTACGTCAGGCTCACAACTTTCAATGAGAATGCTTCGAACGATATTAAAGCTGCTATCGCTAAGATTGAAAAATCCGGGAAGCTTCGCGGGTTAGTCTTGGATTTGCGCGGAAATCCAGGCGGGCTGCTTGATCAAGCAGTGGAGGTCACTTCCCTCTTTGTTGACGAAGGAACCGTGGTCTCAACGATCGGTAGGAAGCCCGATCAAAAGGAAGTTCGCTCGGTACGCAAAGGAGTGGCCCGAACCGACTTTCCCATTGCTGTGCTCGTGAGCTCAAATACAGCGTCTGCTGCTGAAATCGTGGCAGGAGCACTCCAGGATCATCATCGCGCGCTGATCCTGGGGCAGAATACTTTTGGGAAGGGCTCGGTTCAGACCGTGATGGATCTGGGACAAGATTTAGGGCTTAAGTTGACGATCGCGCGTTATTACACCCCAAGCGGAAGGAGCATTCAGGAAAAGGGCGTTATCCCAGACGTTGAGCTGGAGGATTTTGATCCGAAACTCCTCGAGACTGCGAAGCGCAAGTATGATCCGGTTCGTGAAAAGGATCTCCGCGGGCACATTGTTGGCCGCGAACAAAAAGAGGAAGGTGCATCGACCCCTGCGAAGGGAGCTCGAAGTGAGTTCACTCGTGATGAGCTCGTGATGGCTTCAGGGAAATCCAAGAAGGAAGACGCGGAAGGGACAGGTGCGCTGGATGAGGATGGCGAGTTTGTGCCAGTTCGCTTAGAGCCTTCAAAAGATTACCAGGTCCATGAAGCTCTGAGTTATTTGAAATCTTTCGGGGTTTTCCGCCGAATTGTTGAGCGCGAAAGCCGGGGGGAAGCGAAAGGGAGTCTGACCGCTTCGAATGAAAGATCGGGAGATCGAAAGAACGCCTCGAGCCCGAGCAACGAACGGTAGTCAGAACGCCCTCAAGAAACAGTTTTACTCCTTTTTGGAGGGTTGCCCGACGGATGGGCCCCGTCCTAAGGTGGTGCTGTGGCAACCCCTAAAAATCCGAACAAATCGCAGTCTCGCCAAACGAGCACAGAACTTCCTCTTTTTGCATCGTTGGGGGGGAGCATAGCCGCACAGGAGCCCGCCCTTCCCGAAAGAGGTCCTGAGTTGCAGCCGGAAACTGCGCCTGCCGCTCAGCCAGAGCCACCGCGTTACCTCACGGTCACTGAACTCACGCAGAAAATTCGAGGCGTACTTGAGCCCTCTTTTCGCGAGGTCTGGGTTCAGGGTGAAATCAGTAACTGCCGACCCGCCGCGAGTGGTCATGTTTACTTTTCTTTGAAGGATTCAGGGGCCTCCATCAGTGCCGCTATTTTTGGCTGGGGTGCTCGAGGCAAAAAGCCGAGTTTCGAGCTCCGCGATGGCCTCGAGGTGCTTTGCCGCGGGAAGCTCTCGGTGTACCCTCCTCGCGGGGGATATCAAATCATCGTCGACCAAGTGGAGCCGCTTGGGGCGGGCGCTCTTCAACTCGCATTCGAGCAGCTCAAGCAGAAGCTCGCGGCCGAAGGCTTATTTGAACAGGCCCGAAAACGTCCGCTTCCCGCTTTTCCGAAAAAAATCGCGATCGTAACGTCTCCGAGTGGTGCAGCCATTCGAGACCTGCTGATCGTTTTAAAACGGCGTGCGCCGCAGACTCAAGTCTTGGTGGTCCCCGCCCTCGTGCAGGGAGAGGATGCCCCGAAACATTTGGTTCGCGGTCTTGAGGTCGTTAACAGATATCAACTTGCTGATGTGGTCGTTCTCGCCCGGGGCGGAGGGAGTATCGAAGACCTTTGGTGCTTCAACGACGAAGGCTTGGCCCGGGCCATTGCGAGATCGTCCCTTCCGGTCGTGAATGCCGTAGGTCACGAAATCGACTTTACTATTGCGGATTTTGTGGCGGATCGGCGGGCCCCGACTCCTTCGGCGGCGGCTGAAATTCTCTCGCAGGGTTGGTATGAGTCACGGGAGAATTTGAAGTCTCTTTGGCAGCGGATGCTCCTGTGGATAAGACGGGATTTGCACTCTCGGCGGCGTTTACTCGAGCAAATGTCCGCGCGAGTAGTTAGCCCGAAGGATCGGCTACGCGAGCAGGCCCAGCGTTGCGACGAATTGCGGTCCCGATTGGACCGTGCGATTCAAGTACGTCTCCAGCAACGCCGCTCCCGACTGGAACTCTTAATGGGTCGTTTGGACGCGCTTTCACCCTTGCGCGTTCTTCAGCGCGGCTACTCTCTGGCCCTCCATGAGGGCGAGGTTTTAAAAAGTACAACTCAGGTGAAGCCGGGGGATGAGCTCGATTTGCGTTTGAGCGACGGTTCAATCCGTGCCAAGGTGATATCATGAGCAAGAATGCTTTGCGACGCATTCGAACCGTATTTGCCTCTTCACTCGTTCTTCTATTCTTGACGGCCGCCCGGCCGGCGAGAGTGATTACAGGTACGGCTGAAGTTTATGCGGATCCTTCCGCGGAATCGACTGTGCTCGAGACGCTTCAGTTTGATGCCGCCCTCGCGGTGAGCAATGTAGCGACTGAGGGCTTTTTCAAGGTTCGAACTGCTGACGGGAAAGTGGGATGGATATCGTCTACGGTTTTGAAACTGGAAGGCGAAGCCCCGGAGATGACTGAAGGCGAAGGGCGGTCGACCCCGAGTACCCCTCAAGGAGATTCTCGAGTGCCGGGTGTCTCTTCGAAAGTCATGGCGAACTTGGTCGGAGGTGCCTATTTCGGTGTTCCTCCGGATGTGAATCTTCTTTTTGGCCTCAGTGGCGTTCGAACTCATCTCCAGGCAGGCGCGGAGTTTGAGTGGCGGTTCTCGAAGCATTTTGGACTCTTGTTTCGGGGCGAATGGCAGGGGTTGAATTCAGTGATCACGGACTCGGAAACGGGCGCGAATTTCACCTTGGTTTCGACCGCTATTCCGCTTGAATTAGGAGTTAACACGGCAATCATCTCGACTCGTCAGTTTGAGCTGGGCCTGGGCGTTTTGGGTGGGGTTTCGCCTGTGACTTGGGTCAGCACCGAGGACCTTCCGAATTCAACGGGTGAGAACGCGACCTTCGCCAGTGCTGTAGGATTTAGCGGTTTGGTCCGGCTCAACGCGGCCTTCCGTATCGTATCTCGGTTTTCGATCCTGATTGAAGGTGGATGGAGAATGATTTTGACCGGGCAGACTGTTCCAGCCGTCGAGGGTTCGGGTGTTGATCTCTGGAAAAACCCCGACACGGGCGATTTGATTCCGTTAGCATTGTCCCAGAGCGGCCCCTTTGTCAGCGGTGGCTTGCGGATTGCTTTTTGAAGGAGCGATATCTATGGAAAGTTCAGTCCAGGCGGGCGTTTTAAAGTCGGAACTTCTCGGTGAGCTTGAGCGCTATTGGCGTGATCAGTTAGCGAGCGTTCAGGCCGATGAGGAACAGCGGGTCGCTATTGAGCGACAACTCCTTCAAGTCCGTTTTCTTCCGCGCCGAGAGTTCTCAGCCGTCGATGAGATCATTGTACCCTCGGCGCTGGTCGAAATCGAAACGCTTCGCGAGGACGGCAAAGAGGGCGTGCATTCGTGGTGTTATTTGATTCCGACCGGCGGCGGATTGATTCTCTCAGTGGCCGGACGTCCGGTTCAGGTATTGACTCCCCAGTCGCCCTTGGGTTCGGCGCTCTTGGGAAAGAAACGGGGTGACGATCTCGTCATTCCGGCTGGTACTAAGTCCCGGAAAATCCGTGTGGTCACATTTTCTTAAGCGTCAGTGCTCGGCATTTCGCGAGTTGTCATATCCCAAAGTGGCAGGTCGGTAAGGGCTTGCCTTCGCATGATTAGCTCGCATCATTTGCATCCCAATAAAGAGCGCGATCGTGATGGCGAGGCCGAAAACTAGATAATTTGGTTTGGTATAGTCATTCATCTTATATCTGCGATCGGCAAAAAGCTGACGGGACTTGAGAGTTTTTTGACGTGTGTCGTTTCAGACCTATTCGGCGCTTGATATGGAGCGAACGACCGTGGGGTAATGGGGCCTCGTCAGAAACCGGGGTGAAACGATGATTCTTACGCTGAAAAGGCCTATTCTGAGTGTTGGATCGGCACTGTGGGTTGCCCTCGGCTTGAACGGAGCGCTTTCTCTTTCTGCGTGGGCGGATGAAGTCTTTCAGGCCCGCGGGTATTACGCAAAGGGCAGTCTTCGCGAGCCGAGTTCGCTCCTTCAAGAGGGGCCCGGTTACGTGAAGCTTTTTCAGTCCAGGGGTCGCCAATTTGGAAGTCGCGAGCTGGTAGGCCTCATTGAAGGGGTTTCAGCTTATCTCCAGCAGGTTCATCCCGATGGCGAGAGGATTCAAATCGGGGACATCGCGGCTGAAACGGGAGGCAGAATTTCCGGCCATGCGAGTCACCAGAATGGACTGGATGCGGATCTTTCCTTCTTCAGGATGAATCGGACCGAGCAGCCGATCTCCGATGAAAGTGGATTCACTGAAGTTTTTGTGAAGCACGGCAAGCTCACCGAGAATTTCGATATCGAACGAAATTGGCTCTTCTTTCACACCGCGGTCTCGACCTGGAAAATTCAAAGGATTTTCGTCGATCCTGCCATCAAGCGGCTTTACTGCATTCTCTTTGACTCGCAAGGCGATCAGGCCCAACTGACGAGGGGCTCTGACCAAGCAAGCCTCGGAGAAGCCGGTGAGACCTTACGCCGTTTGAGGCCCTATCAGAATCACGACGACCACATGCACATCCGCCTCTACTGTCCCGCTGGAAATACGCAGTGCATTTCACAGGAGGAAGTTCTGCCTGGAACGGGTTGCCGTGAGCTGCAAGCTCTAGAGGGTCGTCATGAGTCATCCTGGGACTCCTCGAATCAGAAGCTTCGAAAGGAGCATGACGGCTGGTGAGTGAGGGTTCCAGCAGCTTGCGTAGGCCGGGATGATGAAGAAGCCAGGCCTTCGCTAAATGCCACCGCAGCGATTTTTTAAATCCGCTTCGAAGCCTCCGAGCTCATCTTCCCAGACTTCTCCGTCGGCAAGGCTGGCTGTGGATCTTCGTCCCCAATTCCAGCGGTCATCGGCAGGATCGGTTTTTTCCGAGGGCTTTTGAACGGAATCCTGTCTTCCCCTGGCATGGGTGAGGACGAGATCTCTTCCGCCGCCTTGTTGCACTTCCACTTCAACAAGGTTTGCCTGCCGTGCCACTTCTTGAAGCTCTTCTTTCATCGCGAGAGTTCGTGCCTGAAGGTCCTTTTCGATACGAGTCGAAAGGAGTCGGTCTCGATTGGTTTTTTCCTGCTTTTGCTTCGCAATCACTGCGGTCCCAAAAGGTGCCGATTCCCTCAGTTTCTTCTCGTCGCGAAGGAGTTCACGGAGATTCAGCAGATTTTGTCTGAATTGCGGAACGTCCCGATTCTTATCTGCGAGTTGCTTTTGGACTTTCTGAGAGAGCGCTTGAATCTCGCTCGCCAATCGAGATTGCTCCGATCGAGCACGTTGGGGGATTTTCTCGAGGGCGATCATATCGTCTTTCCAGGACTTCTTCTCGCGAAGGGATTCTTGGAAAACCGGTGATGCTAACCATTGGGTTTCAATTTTTCTGGGAATAGACTTTTTGCCAGGGTCAGACTTCCTTTTTCCCGCTGTGGCGAGGGCTTGGGTAGCGAGGAGCTCGAGCCGCTCTTTTCGCCATTCGCCTTCGTCGAGCCATTGAGCCGCCTCACCATAAGATCGCTTCAACAGATCGAGAGCCTGCTGCGCCTTCGGGAAGTGACAAAGTTCGTTCAATGCCATCGACATAATCAGAATCGACTCGGGGGCAAAGACTCGATTGAGAGTACCGGCTTGAAGGCTCAGGGCCGCGCCGACAGCCTCTTTCGTTTTGCCTGCGTCCAGGCGCTGCCAGGCAATCGCGACTAAGGTTTCTGGGAGAAGGTTCGAAGCCTTCGAAATCGTGTGGAGGATCCTCTCAGCTTCCTCGTGCTTACCGAGTGCGCTTAACGATCTCGAAAGTGTCAGTTTTGCAATATCCACCCACTCTCCGGATAGTTCAGAATGAGGCCCCTTCACTACTTTTTCCAAGTTGCGGGCGGCCTCGACGTCATCTTTACGGAACGAAGCTTGAAATCCGCGCGCGAGCAATGCCCATAAGTCACCCTGCTCCGCTCTGGTGAGCCACTTCGTTTGAGCTTCCAGCGAACCCTCGGTGCTGCCTGCGATGATTGCACTGCGCAGAGTGAGTTCACCCAGTTTCTCACCGAGCGAAGGTTCTTTCTCGATCAGTCCTGCGAGTCGTGAGTGAATTTTTTCTGGGGCCCCGAGTCCATAGGTGGGATGTTCAGAAAGGGTTTGTTCCAAACAGAATGCTGAAGCTTTTGCGAAAGAGGTATCGCCATCCAGGAGCACTTTTTGATGGCTGGTGTGCGCTGCATGTGTTGCCCCTAAATGGTCGAGTGCGCGTGCGAGCGCGTAGTTACCCGCGGATTGCAGGAGGGAGTCTCCAGCCGATACGCGACGAATGAAAAGTGCTTCAGAAAGGAGCGCAATGGGTGACGAGGCGGGAGTCCCGTTTTTGGGATGTAGGCCTTCGAACCGGGCGATGAGCTTTTGGAGTCTCGAGTTTCTGAGTGCGTGGTCTTCACCCTGATTACCTTCGACTGATAACTGGAGGCTTTCGCGGTCGCTGCAGGGGTTCGGGATCTGGACCTGCGCGTCTGCGGCACGAGCGTGAGCAGTGGCAAAGGGAATCGTCAAAACAGCGATCGCGCGGATCAAAAAATTCCGGAGGGGATTTGCATGAGCACTCATTCGCTATTTCCCCCGAAATAGTAGCTGAATCCTAGGCTAACCGAGTGACTCCAGTTATTTCTCTCGCCTACGACTTCACCAAGCCTCGGAGTGATGACTTTCTCAATAATGGTCTCTCGATAAAATTGAGCCCGATAATCTACTCGAAGCGAGAGGCTTTGACTTAAGAAAATCTGCTGCCCCAGTCCAACGTGCGGAGTAATATAATTACCTGATTCTGTGGCAGTGACACCGGCTCCGGCCAAAGCATGCATATCGTAGTAGAGAATTTTTTTGCCGAGCAAGCTGAGTTTTCCGTAAACCAGGCTCGCCGTACTTTCCGCCCCTAAATAGTTAATCGGTGGGTTGTTGTTCGTTGTGGCACCCAGCGTATCCTTGAAAGTTTCAAGCGCGGTGGAGTCCGATACGAAGTCGTGCCAGCCGAGCAGGTGGAAGGCGAAGGTTTCATTCAAGTGATATCCGAACCGGACTCCAACCGTTTGAACCGACAGAAAAGGATCAGTGCTTAAACTTCCTCCGAAAATGCCAATTTCAAGACGCTTTCCCTTTGAGAATGTTCGGTTCTGAACCACGCCCATTTCCGACTCTTCCCCGCGGGCCCAATATCGGGTTCGGATCGACTCGACCTCTGCCTCTGCTTCTTTTTCCGACTTCTCTTCCGAAGAAGAGGGCGCAGTTGATTCGGCCCGTGCCAAGTGGGGCAAGGCCGTGGTTGTAGCCAGGACTAACAGCACCGATAAGGAGTTTTTATTGGGTCGCATAGGTCATAGTCTCAGCGCTGAGCGCGCACGTTTCTTTCCAGGTTCTTGAAGACGAAGGGGTATGTGACTGGAACTTCAATGCCCCCCTTAGGCTGGGGGAACTTCCACGAAGTGAGCTTTCTGATGACGCAATCTTCAAGACGTGAGTCACCGACACTCGAAGAGCGGATTTGGGTGCTGCTCACGATCCCGCGAGGCGAGATCTTAAACAGCAGTTGAAGTTTCCCTTCGGTCGATGGGTTCCGGAGGAGGGAGTCCTCATAGCAATATCGGATCTCTGCAGCGTGGCGAAGAATGACTTCTCCCACTTCGTCCGCTGTTAGCCCCTCTTCGACTTTCGCAAGTCGCGTTTCGAAGGCGACAGTGCCGTGACCTTGTCCTGCGACGCCGGAGCCCTGGCCAGTGCCGGAACCGTAGCCACCGCCTCCCGCTCCTGTTCCCGCTACGCCTCGGCCAGCGGCTGCTCCCCCTGCGACGGCCGCAATCTGGCCTGCGAGCGACGTGGTTCCCGCGAAGCCCTCGGCCTGAGCTTTGAAGCCGCTTGAGGATTTCCAGTTCGAAAGGAAACGGCTCGAATTGCCCAGGGTCCGCGCGATTGCCGCTTTGGAGTTGAAGCGGGCAAAAGCATTTTGAACCGCTTGATTTTGAAAGGCTTGTTTCACTTCGGTTGCTGAACGGGGGCCGGCCCCACACGAGCTCCCGGCGCGTTGGGAAACTTCAGATTTCTTGACGGGCTTAAGGATGAGCTTCGCAACTTCGGGAGATACCCACTCGGGTTGCTCAGCTTTACGGGTCTCTTCGAAATGATGAAGAACTCCTGAAAGAAGAACGATGAAGCCAAGCCCAGCACAAGCTTGCGAGAGACTTTTCAAAAACCGATTTCTATCGGCTCTCTTGATTGCGGAGCTCGCGTGGTTTTTTTCCGCTTCAGGCAAAAGCGGAATTTGAGTTCCGGCGAACCGCCATTCACGACCTAGATGTTGAATGACGATCTGCTCGAGCTCTTGGACGCTGTAGATTTTCTCTAATAGAAGAGAGCCTTTGAGATCAGTGGCAACCTTGCCAAAGACATATCCGTCTTTCTTTGGGGCAAGCTCAAAGAGACTTTCTTGATGGCGAGGACGGGCACAGTAGGCTTTCGACGTGGCCACAAGCACAGTGGCATCTAACCTTAATCCTTTGCTCCATGACTCGATACGCAGAGCCTGTGTTGGGACGGAGTTTTTTAGCGCCCGCATGACAAGTTCTCCAAGTCGCGAAGGGTTCTTTTGTTTTCGGCGTGAAATCGCGTTTTCTTACTGTAAAGGTGGCGCCCACGGCTGCCATTCAATCCATCCGCAAGCGAATTTAAGGAGTCCAAGGGGCGCTTGTTCAGTCCTTCAACAGTCTGCTCCTCGAAATCGAGTGATTTTTTTCGCTCTGCGGCTTCCGACGTAAAGAGAGCGGATCCCAGCAGCAAAGGTAGTAGTAATATCAAACCGAATCTCATGATTCCCCCCTCCATTCCAGTCTCGCCTCGGCGGCGTAGCCTGCGCGAAGGAGCGCTAAGGAATGGATTTTTTTGGCGATCGCTTCGTCGATA
>CANMSW010000034.1 GCA_947500275.1 Bacteriovoracaceae bacterium
ATCTTCACTTTTTGGGCTGGCTCGACGACCAAGAACGCGGCATTCGTGAAGTAAATCCACCTAACGGAGAATCGTCCGCGTGAACTCGAACACGAAAGCCCCTCTCATCACGGCCAAGGCGCCTTCGAATATTGCGCTCGTGAAATACATGGGGAAGTCCGCATTGGATGGGAATCTTCCGGCGAACGGGTCGCTTTCGATGACGCTGAACTCGCTTTGTACCTTGGCGCGAGTCGTGGAGTCGCAGAGCGGCATCGAGTGGAATCCATCTTTGTTTCATGGGCGGGAAAAAGTATCGGGACTCTCTGCAGTTGTACCCACCCTCTCGGAAAAGGGACGCGAACGAATCCTTCGCCACGCAGCTCGAAGTTTGGACGCAGCCCCTTCGCTTCTTTCTACCTGCGGAGTTCGTGCGAAGACGGTGCGAGGGGTGCAGATCAGTGCGGCAAACACTTTTCCTGCTGCTTCCGGAATTGCTTCCAGTGCATCGAGTTTTGCGGCCGTCACTTGGGCCGTTGCCGCAGCTTCGGCCGAATCCTTTTCTGAGTTCCATTTAGCGTGGCAGAAGACTCCGGCCCTTCGCCGTGCGCTCGCCGAGCTCTCTCGGAAGGGATCCGGCAGTTCTTGTCGCTCCATGGAGGGCGCGTGGGTACGCTGGGAGGGTGAGAAAGCTTTCCCCGTTGAAGGAGTCACACTTCCATCGATGACTGACTTTGTTCTTCTCGCCGGTAAGGAGGAGAAAGAAGTCTCTTCCTCCGAGGCTCATCAGCGTGTCTTCAGTTCCCCGCTTTGGTCGGGCCGGGTGGAGCGGGCGACCTCGCGGCTGGCGCAAGTCGAGAGCGCCCTTCAGAAAGCGGACTTGCAGAGTCTCGCGGCAGTGGTTTGGGAGGAGAGCTGGGAAATGCACAGCCTCTTTCATACTTCTCAACCCCCTTTCACGTATTGGCTTCCTCGTTCGCTTGAAGTTTTGAAGGCATTCTCGAAGAGGGATGCATTCGGTGATTTGCCCCCTCCAGTCGTAACGATGGATGCCGGCCCCAATGTTCATGTTCTTGTTCCGACCAGCTCCGCCGATGCGTGGCGTGCACGGATTGAGTCGACCTTCCCAGGACTTGAGTACCTCGAAGATCAATGTGGTTCGGGTGCCGACGGATGGACGGGGGGCTGAACTCTATGTGGACAAACTTCCACGTTCGAGTTCCTGGAAAGTGGGTTCTAGCGGGCGAGCACGCGGTGCTTCGTGGGGCTACCGCCGTGGCGCTTCCTCATCCTGAGTTTTCTTTAGAACTGACCTTTCAGCCCCAAGTATGGTCGCAGCCCTGGGCGACTGAAGAGGAGTTTCTCAAAGTCGCGCCTGATTCGGCTTCGCCTCTGATCAACGAGTTCCTCGAAGGATTGAAGTCCGAGGCGGCGCAAAAAGGATCAACTTTTCCTGCACCGCGGGGATCTCTTCTTTTGGAAAGCTCCATTCCCGTAGGGGCGGGATTAGGGTCCTCGGCCGCGCTTTGTGTCGCGTTCACTCGCTGGGTGGCCGGACCGCTTGGTCTTGAAGAAGCGGACCTCTTTGAGTTCGCCCGTCGTCTTGAGGACCGCTTCCATGGACGCTCAAGTGGAATGGATGTCGCCGCAACTTCCCAGGGGCGTCCTATCGTCTTCACAATGGCAGGTGGAGCTCGGCCACTCGAAATCTCGAAATTTCCCCGATTTACCTTCCACGATACGGGCCTCCGTAGCCGAACAAGCGAATGTGTCGCGAAAGTGAATGCTTTTCGTGAAGGGCAGCCGGGTCCAGGTGAGAAGCTTGATCAGCAGATGAGCGAGGCTGCGGAGCTCGCGGCCTCGGGTTTGCTGCGTTACCCGATTCACGCTGAGGAAGGGCTCGAGAGCCTCGTTCGGGCGATGAACTTGGCTCGTGGGTGCTTTCTGGGTTGGGACCTCGTGCCCCCGCAAATCCAAAAGCTCGAAGCGGAGCTTCTGAGGCAGGGTGCACTTGCAGTGAAGCTGACCGGGGCCGGAGCCGGGGGGTATGTGGTAGCCCTCTGGAAGGGCTGAGTCGCTCGCCTTTCCTGCGCGGGCTGCCCTTTGATCCCCGCAAGGTGATGGCTGCTGACTTCCGAGGGGCATGAGGCCTGTGGAAATATGACCCAGCACCGCCCGATTGGCCTTCCCAGGGTTGACTGCGCCCTTTGCATCCTTTAAGGCTAGGTCACACCTCTTTTAAGTGACCCATTCATTCAATGAATCGGCGCGAGGTGCTCGAAATTTCGACAGGGGGGAGGTGAAAGACATGCCAGGTATTCAAATTCGTGATGGCGATTCGTTTGAGTCGTCCCTCAAAAAGTTCAAGAAACTCTGTGAAAAAGCCGGCATCCTTTCGGAAGTTCGTAAACGCGAAGCTTACGAAAAACCCTCCGTGAAGCGGAAAAAGAAAGCTGCCGCAGCCCGTAAACGCAACGTGAAGAAAGTTCGCGGACCACGCGTTTAATTTGCGGTGATTTTAAAAGGGTGACGTTGCTCGACTCGGCTGGAAGAAACTCCTCGAGAAAAGTTCGTCACCCTTTCTTTTTTTGAGGACGGCATTCGGGGGGCCTCAAAAAATTCGATCCCCCTTTAATTCTCTAGAACTACTACTCCTGAGGAGACTCACCTTGGCCACTTTGAAAGAGCGTCTTTCTGAAACCCTGAAAACAGCGATGAAGTCGGGCGACAAAGACAGGGTGGGATTTGCGCGTAATCTTCATGCCGCCATCCGGAAGAAAGAAATCGACGATCGCATCGATCTCGATGATGCCGGAGTTCAAAAAATTGTTCAGTCCTTAGTGAAGCAGCGCCAAGACTCCATTGAGCAGTTCAAGTCCGGCGGCCGCGAAGATTTAGTGGCGAAGGAGACTGCCGAAATGAAGTTTCTCCAGACCTTTTTGCCCGAGCAAATGGGTGAGGCCGAAATTCGCTCACTCGTCGACTGGGCAGTTTCTGAGTCGAAGGCGGCATCAGCGAAAGACATGGGCAATGTCATGAAGCTCTTGATGCCCAAGGTCCAAGGTAAAGCTGACGGCAAGCTCGTGAATCAAATTGTAAAAGAAAAGCTGGGCAGCTGATCGAATTCTTGATCGAGGGGAAGTAGTATCCACATGCAGAAGGGGAAGAACTTCAAGTTATCAGAAGATTTCCTCAATCAGCTGAAAGCATCGGTTAATTTGATCGATGTTGTCAGTGAGGTCGTGGTGCTCCGTAAGTCAGGCTCGAACCACATGGGCCTGTGTCCCTTTCATTCGGAGCGCTCCCCATCCTTCACGGTTAGCGAAACAAAACAGTTCTACCATTGCTATGGGTGCAAAGCAGGCGGCGACGTCATCAAGTTTGTGCGAGAGCTGCATGGGCTTGGTTTTGTCGAAGCGATCGAGGAGCTCTCAGAACGCGCAGGAGTCAAGCTTCCGCAGAACTTCGCGGGAGCCGATGAAAACGAAGACCCGGAGTTGGCTAAGCGCCGCCAGGCTGCCCGTGAGCGCCTGACGCTCGGTTGGAAGCTAAATCGCTTCGCTCTTCAGTTTTTTCAAAATGAGCTCCAAAAGCGCGAGCAGGCTAACGTCCAAAAGTATTTCAAATCTCGAGGGGTTCATGGCGATATCGCCCGTGAATTTTACGTCGGTGCCGCACCCGCGCGGTGGGATGCTCTTGCTCGCCGCTTGGTCGATGGAAAAGCGCCCATCGGATTAGCAGTCGACCTCGGTCTCATTCGGGCTTCAAAAAAAGAAGTACGGACTCCTGAAGGAGCGGTCGGTTATTTCGATCTCTTTCGAAACCGCGCGATGTTCCCCATTGTTGATCAGCGTGGAAAGGTAGTCGGATTCGGTGGGCGCTTGATGCCCGGCGCGCCGGATGCCAACGCCGGTGAAGTTCAGTCTCCGAAGTATATCAATTCGGCTGCTTCGTTCATCTATCAGAAAGAAAAAGTCGTCTTTGGTCTTTTTCAGGCTGCGAAGCATATCCGTGAGCGCGCAGAAGTGATTCTCGTTGAAGGTTACTTTGACGTGTTGGCTCTGCATGCAGCTGGATTTCCCAACGCAGTAGCCACGTGCGGTACCGCACTGACTCTTGAGCATTTAAAGCAGTTTCAGCGACTAGCGCCCAAAGTGACGGTGCTTTTCGATAACGACCGGGGCGGGGTTCAAGGAACCGAGCTTGCGATGGAGCTAGGACTCGATCAAGGACTGGTGCTTCACGGGGCGACACTTCCCCCGAAGCTTGATCCGGATGAGTTTCTCTTTGATCCCGAAAATGGGGCGCTTCTCCCTGAAGGAGTCGAGCGTTTGAAAGGGATTTTGGCCGCGTCGCGCCCGCTCATCGACTCGCGATTCGAAGAACAGTTCGCTCTTTCGCGAACGGGCGGGCCTGAAGCGGTTTCGAAAGCGGTGAAGAAAGTAGGGGCCTGGATGGCTCGCTTCAAGGACCCTGTGGGACGAGCGATTCGGATCCAGCAGGCGGCTCGCGAGCTGAATGTCGGTGAAGGTTTAATATATCAGGCCGCAGGGCTACCGCCGCCTGCCGGGGTGGGAGTGGTCGCTTCGACCGCTCCGGCCCGCCCTCACCAGGAGCCCCCGTCTTGGGGCTATCGCGGTGGGAATGCGCAGGAGCAGGCGCCAGCGAGTTTTCGAGAAAGTTTTGGTCTCCCTCCCAAAGCACCTGAATGGGGTAGGGAGGATTGGAAGGGCCGGAAGTCGGGCTTCCAAAAGGGAAAAGAGTTTCAACGGGGAGACCGCCAGCCCCGGAATCCTGAGCCAGCCCTCCCTCGGCGGCCCAAAAGGGGGTCCGAACTCTCCCCGCGTGAGAAGATTCTGCTCGGCGCACTGGCTCGCGGGGGCGAATTTAGCTCAGTTCTCGCTGAGATTCGGGGTCTTCTTGGCCCTGGAGTGTCTATGATTGAGCTATTTGACTACGAACCAGCCAGGTCGTTTGTGGCTCAGATCTTTGGGGAAGCGGGAGCTTTGCAGCGGTTTCGAGAGGCACCGGAACTTTTTTTGGGGAACTCCCAAGACGGCCAAGTCCGCACAACCCTTATGGAAGCTCTCCTTTCCCAGCATGCGGCCCCGGAGTTAATTGAGGTCCGGGAAGCAGGAAGGCAGTCAGCGCGGCTTGCTTTGGAACGGATTTCGCAGCGGATCATGAAAGCGCTCAGCCTGGCAGAAGCCAGTAAGGACGCAGAGTTAGAGGCAAAACTGAAAAAGGATTACCTTGACTGTCAACGCAGGATTAAGGAGTTTAGCACCTTCTATGACGAGGCCTAAAGATTCAGGTGTAACGACCTCGCCCGATACGGGTGCGGCTGGCGTGATTGCTTCTAATTCCGTTCTGGCGAACGGCGCGGCTCCCGTGCATCTTCGCCAACAGGATACTAAGAAGCTCATTGATATGGGGTCGCAACGTGGTTTCCTCACGTTTGAGGAAGTTCATGAACTTCTGCCTCCCGATATCATTACTCCTCAGCAAGTTGATGCTGTGATGTTCCTGCTCGCCGAGAACGAGATTGAAGTTCTCGAGACGACGAAGCGTCCGAAAGACGGGGAAGACGAGGATGATGAATCCGAAGAGTCGCCGTTGGTCGGTCCTGCTGCATCATCTGATGATGAAGAGAAGCCGGTTGCCGAATTCGCTCGCGGCGCAGACCCTGTAAAACTTTATCTTAAAAAAATGGGCAGTGTTTCGCTTCTCACCCGCGAAGGTGAAGTCGAAATCGCGAAGCGCATCGAAGAAGGCGAAATCGAAATCCTTCGAGCGCTTTTGGCCTCCAAGCTTGGAACGATCGCCATCGTCGAACTCGGTGAGCGCCTCGAAACAGGCCGAACCAAGATTAAAGACGTCATCCGCGGCGTTGACGATGAAGTTTCTCAAGATGACGAAAAGGTCTTCTTGGAGCGCATCGTGGCAGCAATTTCCAAAGTCAGTGCCCTCGTCAGCTACCAAGATAAGAACGAAGGCAGATTGATTGGGCCGGAGTCTAAAAAGACTCCTGCTGCCGAAAAAGAAAAAATTCGCTCTGAAATCAAAAAGCGGAATGAAGCGGTTGAAGAGGCGTTTCAAAATATCGCTTTCAATCGGAAGACCATCAACCAGTTGTCTTTGAAGATCAAAGCTTACTGGGATCGTGGATCTGATCTTCAGATCGAGCGAAAAAAGATCATCGACTTCCTGCTGATTAAAACGGACGCCGAGCTTGAGGCGATTCTTGAGGAGTACCGTAAAGGTACCGAGAATCACCCAAAAATGTGCCGCGAGTTTGACGTCACTCCTCAGCGTTTGGCTCAAGTCATTCAGCAATCAGAAGATATTGCTCGTCGGATCCAGAAACTCGAGGAAGAGTCGGGAATCGACTTGGGGGAGTTGAAGCGAATTGCTGAGAGCTTGAATATCGGTGAGCGCAAAGCCGACCAAGCGAAGAGCGAACTCGTGGAAGCCAACCTACGCCTCGTGGTCTCGATCGCGAAAAAATACACCAACCGTGGTCTTCAGTTCTTGGATCTGATCCAAGAGGGGAACATCGGATTGATGAAGGCAGTCGATAAGTTCGAGTATCGTCGGGGTTACAAGTTCTCGACCTACGCGACTTGGTGGATTCGTCAGGCGATCACTCGTGCGATCGCCGACCAGGCTCGTACGATTCGTATTCCAGTTCACATGATCGAAACGATCAACAAGCTGATCCGGACCTCACGGATTCTTGTTCAACAGCTCGGTCGCGAAGCAACTCCAGAAGAGATTGCCCAGCGAATGGAGCTTCCGGTTGATAAGGTTCGTAAAGTCCTAAAAATCGCTAAAGAGCCAATCTCCCTCGAGACCCCAATCGGTGAAGAGGAAGATTCGTACTTGGGTGATTTCATCGAAGACAAGAAGATCATCAACCCAGCTGACGCTGTGATGAACATCAACTTGGCAGAGCAAACACGAAAAGTTCTTTCGACGCTGACTCCCCGGGAAGAAAAAGTTCTGCGGATGCGTTTCGGGATCGGCGAGAAGTCTGATCACACTCTCGAAGAAGTTGGACAAGACTTCTTCGTGACGCGTGAGCGGATTCGTCAGATCGAAGCTAAAGCTCTTCGTAAGTTGCGCCATCCTTCGCGCGCGAAGTTGCTCAAAGCGTTCGTTGATAGTTGATCCGTAAAAGACTCAGTCTTTAAAGCGTGAAACGCCCGGTACCGAATGGTCCCGGGCGTTTTGCGTTTCGCAGTTCCTGTTTTGCAGTCTTCTCTAATGGATCTGAGTCGATGAAACTTTTCAGCAGGGGCCCGCAATGGGCGCGAGCCCCCGAATTCTTTCAGTCTTTCCTTAGAATCTCGCGCTGACGCCGAAAAAGACCGAGTTAAACCAAGCAAAGTTGTAAACTTGATCGACGTCGGCGCCGCCCTCAACCGTGCGATAGCCTGCTTCGAGGGCGACATTTGGATGAACCTGGTAGCCTAATTTGAGGGCTGCATCGATCGCACGCCCCTGAGGGGCCCAGGAACCGTCCGCATCGAGATCGACGTAGAGCGCATCGGTCACCTGATAGCGAACACCGAAGTTCAGCAAGGGCACGAACCCGATGTCTGTTGTGCTGCCAGAGCGAGCACTTGCTCCCGATCCACTCTCGAGTTCAATCGCTGCATCCCGAATTTTCGCAGTGAAACCAACGCGAAAGGAAAAGCGACCAACTGGGTCAAAGTTGTAAATGTAAGACAGTCGGTAAGAGTTGAACTTGTAAAGGGCGTCGACTGATTGACCTGCTACGAAGTTGACCTGGTCGAAGAGGATGTCTTCGGCTGGAGTAAAAGTCGTACGCACACTCAGAGGGGCATACAGGAGTCGGAGTGAGTGATTCTGAGTGATCATCCACCATAAATAGACACGGAAACCTGCATACGGCCCTGGAGCTACTTCCGACAGGTCGAAGCGCGATCCGCTTCCCCCTGGGACAGCAATATCGTTATTACTTTGGAAAACGAGGGAGCCCTCTGCCGATAGGATGAAGCGGTAGAATCGGTTTTCTTCTTTGGCTTCGGTGACTTCTTTTTCGGAGGCGGGGCGGTACTGAATTTCACGAGTCTCATTGCCTGCGTCCGATCGAGTCTCAACGGCTACGTCGACAGATTCTTCGGTCGTGCCTTTTTCAGACACTTTCGCCAATTGAATGATGGCTCGAGCTTCAGGCTTCCAGTTCGAAGTGGGCTCGAGCGAATCTGAAAGGGAGGCGTCCTGCGGCAGGGTTCCCAACTCAAATGAACTTCCGGCCGATGCTGTCGCCGAAAGGGAAGTCGCGATGAGGGTTGAGAGACAGAAGGAGAATAAAGGGGAGCGGATTTGCGCCATGGATTCCTCACAGGGAAATAAGAGGTTTCGAGTTCAAGGCGCCTTTAACTAAAATGGAAGCGCAGGGTCAAGCGAGAGATTTCTTGACCCTGCAGCTTGTCGATTTAGAGCGACGGGTTTGATCGGAGGTAATGAATGATTGCCTTCCTGAATTCCGTGCCAGGGGCAGCGTTCTGAAGGGGGTCTTGCTGGGGCGGCGTTTTCCCGTCTTTTGAGAACGCCAGTCCACCCCGAATACGCCCAGCCAAGTAGGTATTCATGACGACGGAGTAGGTCTTGGCGGGATCAAGGCTCTCCAAGGGTTGCTTGGCGCGGATCTGAAGGTACATCCCGTCGCCTTTGGCTCCTCGATTGTAATCCCGAATTTTGATGAGGTCCGCGCCATTCATCGTTGCGGTGAGTACCTCATCGGGAAAGGGGGCAATCCTAAGGATGTCGTATTCGGTGAGGACACCGGGTTGGACGACATCATCCACACGCACGAGTCCGCTATTGAAGAGCGCGACGTCCGCCTGGGGAGCCTGGTTTTGCAGGGCGCCCAAAATCATCTCCGAGAGAGAAGTGGATCGACTTCGAATCACTTCTTCCCGCCCATCGAGGGGGGAGCGGAGGAGTATGACTTTTGAGGTTGGCTCGAATCCCTTCGCTCGATACCCCTCATTCGCGCGCTTGATCCACTGGGTCGCGATCTCAGAAATTCTTGGATCCTCGGGAGTCTGGTCTCCAATTTCTTGGAGCACGCTCTTGATCGAGAGTTTGCGGGTGCGAGTGTCCCAAGTTAAGGCGTGAATCCAGGCCGTTTTTGCATTGGCGTCCGCCTTCGTAATTCTCACTTCTTTCAGGGTCTTTTTCTCGAGGGCTTTCACATCCATGGCGACGTGTTCATGGCCGCCGAGAAGGAGGTCAATTCCAGGTACGTCCCGAATGAGTTCGCGGTCTTCATCAACGCTCTGGTGAGTGAGAGCGAGAATGATGTCGGCCTTTTCTTTTTTTAGCGCTTTCATCGTGTTGCGGGCGGACTGCAGGCGGTCGAGGTATCGCACGTAAGGTTTTCGACTACTGTCGATCGTTACGTTGAGAATGCCGATTCGGACTCTGTCCCCATCTTGATCGGTGAACTCGAGCACGGCGTAAGGCGAAGTGCCTTCAAAGGGAGCCCCGGTTTTTGAGTCGAGAACATTTCCGGATACCCATTTAAATCGATGCTTTGTTTCCTGAAGTCGAAGGCGGAAGTCCTCTTCGGGAATATCAAATTCATGATTGCCGAACACGGCAATGTCGAGCCCTGCCTCCGCCAGCGTGTCGAGCATTTGCCGGCCGTTGAGCTTTCGGCCCTCAAATTCAGCAGCGCCGATGGCAGATGGACTTAGAAAGTCCCCCGCAATCACCATGCGGGTATTCGGGTTCTTCGCGATCAGCTTTTGTTCAAGCTTGGCGACCCGGGCTAGGCCACCCGCGCGCCCACCTTCGAGAGGTAGCATTTCGTACACGTCATTGATTTGAAGCCATACGGTTTCAATTGTTCCTGCTCCATCACCTGTTCCACGAAGATTCTCGATAAAGTCTTCTTGGATTGCTCCACGGTGATTGAGGGAATGAGTGGTCGAGCAACCGAGTGAGAGCGAGATGATTCCGATCGTGAGCCACGAGCGCAGTGGTGTGTTCATGCTCGGATTCTCGCAATTGTTTCAAAGGTTGCAAGTGAATTGGGAGGTTTTAAAGACCGACAGTTGATATATCGATAAAGTTTTTACTCAGTAGTATAAACTCGCCGTAATGACCGAAAAAAAAGCTTATGAGCTTTCACTTCGCGTACCGGATCTTCGCGCCGTATCCGGGCCTAGAGAGGGGCCCCTCACTGCCGTTTAGGAGCTCGTCACCAAATGAAGGCGGTACCTTGAAGTGTGCGTTATCGAATATTTCCTTACGAGGCCCCGTTCCTGCCTCTGCATCGGCTCGATTCGTCCAGACTTCCTGGGTGGATCCATGACGTTTCTTGGTCCAGAATGGAGGGCAGTTTAGAAAACTGGCAAGGCAGAGACTCCCGGCCGCAGTGCTGAGAAAACGGCCCGGGGCGTCTTGCTGAATCGTTCAAATTAATAAACTCAACCACTCACCAACCAGCGCAGCGGACGGCATTTGAGGTGCCGCGGCTGGAGACGCCGATATATCCTTTGTTGCCATCGAATCCGTAGGCGCTACTGAGTGTACCGGCATAAAGAGACGAAGACCAAAAAAAGAAGAGACCTTCATCACCCGGCGGGCGATTGTAACTCGCATCCGAATAGTAGAACTGGGTTTCGTTTTGTGGAGCGACCTTAGAATACTCATCTCGACGAGTGTCGCTCACGCCATTGGGGTTCAGCGATAAAGCAAGTTGTTTGATATTAGGAAGACCACCACGAGTAGAGCAGTAACTAGTAGCTTCACGCTGGGTCATCTGCCTCACGGAGCCGTCAGTGTTTCGGGCGATTGGGCCCAGCTCGTCCGCATGCACGGACACGGCAACAAGAATTCCTGCTAATCCCGACAAACAGGAATTCATTTTCTTCGTCAATTTCATAAGCAAACCTCCCAGGTTAAAGTTTCAAGTTGCGGCTGTTTAACCCAGAATTGGAGCCGTGCAACCTGAATGAAGTCATGAGCGGTTTTTTTTGAGTTTATCCCGATTTAGGTGGACTAGTTTAGTCAGGAAAATGAAGCGTGCTCCTTCGACCTATCCGCGAGCGATAGCCTTTTTTCGAGGTCCGCCCATATGTTGAATCGAATGAAGGACAAGTTGTTACGTTCCGTCAGTTGCAACCCTGCCTGGGTCTATATAGCGCGAAGACATGTACTCCCGTCATCTAGACTGGGGCCCCCTATACAGATTCATTTGCCAGGTTTGGTCAGTAGGATGATAATTCAAGTGTAGCGGTATAATCAGGAGGCTCCGGCGACGGGGGACCACCATGACCAGCGATCAGGAATTAATTTCCATAGCCCACAAAACTATCAATTTTCGCCAGGTTTCCCCACAGGTGGATGTAGGCAGTGTGGCTTGCGCTCTTCTCACCGACCAAGGTGAGGTTTTCACGGGGATATGCATCGACGCCAAGTGCAGCCTGGGTTTCTGTGCCGAGCACAATGCTATCGGTGCTATGCTGACCCATGGGCAGAACAAGGTGATCACTATCGTAGCGGTGAACAGTCGTGGGCAAATTTTGCCGCCCTGTGGTCGTTGCCGCGAGTTGATGTTTCAGCTCGACGACAGCGGAGCCACCCGGATCATCCTCAAAGAACGCGTGGCCTTGCTTGGGGATTTACTGCCGGATTTTTGGGTGCGGAGCAAATATCAGAGCAGCAGTTGAGTCACTCAACCCCGGCTTTCCCTTAAGTCCATTGCCGCTCACTGAGTCGTCGCAATCTAGAGTCAAGACGAGTGGGTTGGGTTTTCGCGGAACGAGTGTATCCATGAATGCTGTTGTTGAGCTCGTTTTCGCATCACAGACCTCTGTGACAGATTCCTGCAGGTACGGTTGTCTTCGTCGGGCATTAAGTTCTTTAGAAAAACGAATAACCCAACATCAATTGAAGGCTCGACGATGAAGTCTGGAGAGAATCTTGAGTCAGTCCCCACGCGAATCGGGCGTCGAGCAAGATTCCACCTGGTAAATAAACTCGCGGGCCGAATAGAATTCCGTACGAAGTTTCTGCCGTGTCCGATCCAATCGGAATAGACGCAAAAACCCCGGTTCCCAAGGTCACAGGCCAAAATCCGAAACGGTAGAGGAGCGGAATGTCGACTGATGACCAGGATCCGCTTTCGGCATCTTGATCCACTAGAGTTTTGCGGGAAATCAAAAGCCCCGTCTCGAAACTTCCCAGTCCGGCGCTAGCTCCCAAGAGCCAGCTGGTTCCTCCCGTCACCGTGCTCGGTAGCAGAGAATCGTCGCTTCTCGAAATCATGTGAACGTTAGCGCCTCCCAGTGCGGCAAACTCAATCTCTGGGATTTGCGCTAGGGATGGAGTTGGTGCGGTGATTAATCCTAGGGCGAGAAGGGGAGTTATGACGAAACAAATGCGATTTTTTAGGTTCATGGCGATCGTAACATTCGCAGTCTGAGCGCAACTGATCAATCGACACCTTGAAAAAATCCCCTGTTCGGTGGAAAAAGGGGTACTTTCAGCCAGTGCTTTGGCACTCGGCAAACAGGTAGGTGGGCCCTTAGCTCAGCTGGTCAGAGCTGTCCGCTCATAACGGATAGGTCGGGGGTTCAAGTCCCTCAGGGCCCACCACACTTGATCTTTTTCCCGTCTCCTTCGTCGAACTCGTGCTTGGTTCCCGCAGCGGCCTTCAATGGCCGCTTTGGTCACGCGCGCACTCGTCCTCCTCGGGTACGGAAAAAATCTCTGCGTGTGGACCTCTGTCGTGATCGCTTTCCCGTCTCCTTCGTCAGACTCGTC
>CANMSW010000035.1 GCA_947500275.1 Bacteriovoracaceae bacterium
CTTAGCATGGTCTCGAGTTCCGGAATGTTATATTCTTTTCGGACTCGTCTTGGATTCGGGCTCAAATGTGTATCCTCAAAAGTGCTGAAAGTTGAGCTCGAGAGTGCCCCAGCTGAAGCAATAATCAGATAGCCGGGCTAAACTCCTCCGTTGCTTGGAGAGGCTTAGGCCGACCCTCGATTCCTAGGACTCCCGCGATTTTTTCTGATGCGGATGTTGGGCCTCTCGAAGTTAGTCACACAAGATAACGGTACATTCTGGAGACGTCGCGGACTTTTAACCGGAATGCGTCACTTTAACTTCTTACTAGGATAAAATTTGAAACCTCTCTTCTAGGGTGATCGAGCGAATCGCAATGACTGCGAAACTCGTGCCCTGATTTCGTTGGGAGTTCTCACGGAGTATGAGTGGCCCACACCCCTGTTGACCCGGCTCGTTCTTATGAAGTGCGTGTAGCGGCGAAGATTTTCTTAGTCGAAGACGATCCAACTCTGACGCGACTGTTGCAGGCGGTTCTGGAGAGCGAGGGCTACTCCTGCCGGATCTTTTTTTCTCCCGATCAGTTTCTGAGTGAGGTCGGGGCGGCTGAATTGGAGTTTGGCCTGGACGGAAACTTATTAATTTCTGATCTAGACTTCGAGGGTTCAAGCTTGAGCGGTGAGCGTTGGTTGCTCGAGCTCGTGAGGTCACCGCTGTATAGAAAAATGCCCATCTTGATCCACTCGGGGCGCGCGCCCATTTCATTGGATTTCCTGGGGGCTGAGGGCGCGGGGCGAACGGCCGCTATCGCGCAGCTCCCCAAAGGATCTGATATGAATCAGCTCCTTGGGGCTTTGCGTAATCTTATTGTTTCGGCTCGGTAAACGCCGAGGCGAAAACTAGGCGAGTTTCTTGTGGATGTCCGAAAGGAGGTTCAGAGCCAGGGTGTAGAGAGCCCCCTCAGTGAGGAAGCGGAGCCCTAGGGCGAGCTGCTTCCAGTTTGATTCAGGGGAGGCTGAAGTTTTTCCCTTTGCTCGCGACGCCTGATGGATCGCTGCTCGAGGCGACTCCTGTGTGCCTTTTGAAATCTTCTTTTGGCCGACCTTCAAAGTCGATCGTTCGAATGGGTTTCGTCCCATTTTTCCTTTTTGGTCGGTTTTCTTTTTGGGACGACTCAAGGCTCCTGTGCTCGCATTTGTATCCTGAGGGGTCATTTCAAGTGCTCCTTCTTTTCTCCGGCGCTTAGGACGAAGCGGAAAGCGTCCTGCGAATGTACTCTTCGCCCGCCGCGAGGTAGTCCTTCGCGCCGCGTGATCCGCGGTCGTAGTCGATGACTGATGTTGCGTGTCCCGAGCTTTCGGTGACAGCAGAGTTGTCATGGATCATGCTATCGAACAACAAATCACCGAGTTCATTTCGAAGCGCATCGAGAACTTCTGAGGTGAGGCTTCGGCGGTGGGAAACTTGAGTGGGAAGAACGCCCAAAATTGATAACTCGGAGTTCCAGCGTGACCGGACGTTTTCAATGGTCTCGCGAATTTTAACGATTCCTTCAAGGCTGAAGAACTCCGGTTGAACGGGGATGAGGACTGAGTCCGAAGCACAGAGCGCGTTGAGCGTCAGGAGGCCCACGCTCGGAGGGGTGTCGATGAGAATATCATCGAAATCTGAAGCGATACTCCTCAGGAATCGCCCCAGGATTCCTTCTTTGTCAGACCGACTCATCAAATAAAGCTCTACTCCCGAGAGGTTTCGGTCGGATGCGAGGAGTTTGAGCCCCGAGATTCCAGTGCTTGCGATGAAGAGATCCTTCATCGTGCCATCGATCGGGCGCTTTGCGAGATAGAGCTCGTCGAGAGTTCGAAGGGTCTCCCATTGCCCACTTCCGGGAGTAACCCCGAGGTAGCTCGTCAAGTTAGCCTGAGGGTCACTGTCGACCAGTAAAACCCTGCGACCGGCTCGAGCGAGGGACGCTCCCAGGTTCATCGTGGTGGTCGTCTTTCCGACGCCGCCCTTCTGGTTAGCGATCGTAACTATCCTTGCCTGGCGGATCTTCTGGGTGGGGGTATTGAGGGTCATCTAAGCTGCCTCCGACTGCAGTATTCATCTGTTCTCTGGCCCTTTCAATGGGATTTGCGGCAATTATTGAGGACTTATCGACAGAGTATTCGCCTACGTGATCTTGACGGAGGGCGATACTCGGAGGGAGGTTGGAGGTCATGGAAGTCATTCGTGGGTTTGAATTGGTGAACAGGTCCTGGCCTCACGTCGTCGTCACTATTGGTAACTTCGATGGGGTGCATCGCGGACATCAGAAGATTCTGGGTCTTGCAGTCGAGCAGGCGAGGGTGAGGAATGGGACTTCCATCGCATTCACGTTTAGGCCCCACCCACAGATTTCTCTTCGCCCGGAGAGGGAGCTTCATCTTCTTTGTAGTTATGAAGAAAAGCTGGATCTTATAGCGGCGTGCGGGATCGATATCACCATCGAACAGCCATTCAGTCGCGAGTTTTCGACCACTAACCCGGAGCAGTTTTTCTCTGAAGTCCTTCTTAAGCGCTTAAGTGCCGAGGCGATCGTCGTCGGGTACGACTTCGGTTTTGGTAAGGAGCGGGGTGGGCACCTTCAGATACTGGAAGAGCTGTGCAAACGGGCTGGGGTACAATTGACGATCGTGCAGGCGCAACAAGAGTCGGGAACGGTAGTGTCGAGTTCAAGAGTTCGGGCTCACCTCTTGGCTGGAGAAGTAGAAGAGGCCAATCACCTGCTGGGCCGGGAGTTTACATATCGCGGAGTAGTGGTCCGTGGAGAAGGTCGCGGGCGGAAAATTGGTTTCCCCACCGCTAACCTTCGTCTTGAGCACAAACTGGTCCTTCCTTGGGGCGTCTACGCCACAAAGGCCGTTTTGGAAGATGGCGTCATTCTTCCGTCGGTCACGAATGTGGGTGTTCGGCCGACTTTTAAAGCACCTGAAGGGCAAGAGCCGACGAGTCACGAGAAAGGGTTTCCAGCACTAATCGAGACTCATGTGTTGGGGTCTGATCTTGACCTCTATGGACGGACGCTTCAGGTCCGTTTCGTGAAGCGTTTGAGGGAAGAACGTAAGTTTTCTGGAGTCGATGCGCTAAAAGCTCAAATTGCGCTGGACGCTGTGGAAGCACGCCAGATTCTTGGCGATTGACCGTCTGCACCTAAAACCTCACAATCAATGAAGTTGAAGTTTGTTTGTTAGATATCAAGACAGGGAAGTCTTGGTATCGTTTTCAGATGCGAATATAGGCATCGAGGGCAAGACAGGATGTCACGCCAGCTCGCAGAATTATTAGTAAAAGATCGATATATATCCACGCAGCAGCTGATGGACGCGTCCACTACGGTTGGTAAGGATGGGCGGGGATACATCAAACACTTCGTCGAAAAAAAGATAATTTCCGACATTAAGTTGATGCAGTATTTAGGGCAAAAGTTCGGCATGACGAGTGTGCCGCTCTCGAAGTTTGAGGTCCCTGCTGAGACCATTAGTCTCGTTCCGGTTGACCTTGCTCGTAAATGCGCCTGTATTCCTATTCAGACTGCAAAAGGCGTTACGCTGGTCGTCGCCACTTACGATCCTACATCGATTCCGCTGTTAGATGAGATCAAGTTCCGGACGAAAATGAATGTGGAAGCAGTGCTAACTAATTACTCCGCCTATGAAGCGGCAGTTGCAAAATATTACGGTGGTATGGCGGGCTCTTCCGCCTTGATTGATCAGTTCAAGAAAGATCAGGCAAAAGACCAAGCAAAAGATGGAGTGGGTCAGGGTGGAGGTGTAGAAGCGTTGGGCCTTGTTCAGGTCCATAATATCGATCCCGTCGGGGCGAGCGAGTCGGATGCGCCGGTCATTCAGTTTGTGAATAGTATTTTCTCAGAAGCTATCAAAAAGGGCGCAAGTGATATTCATATCGAGCCCTACGAGAAGCGTTTTCGCGTCAGATTGCGGATTGACGGTGTTTTAACGGAAGTGGCGCAAGTTCCACTTGAAATGAAACGGGCCGTGATCGCGCGATTTAAAATTATGTCGCGCATGGATATCGCCGAGACCCGGGTGCCTCAGGATGGTCGAATTAAACTGATGCATGGCGGGGGCGAGGTTGATTTTCGGGTGAATTCGATGCCGACCCTTTTTGGCGAAAAGATCGTGCTGCGGATGTTGTCGAAGGGGAATCTGCAGCTTGATCTTCAAAAGCTTGGCTTTGAGGCAGGGCAGCTCGAGGTTTTCAAAAAAGGGATTTACTCACCGAATGGAATGGTCTTGGTCACCGGGCCGACAGGAAGTGGGAAGACGACGACTCTTTATTCAGCACTGAGTGAGTTGAATAAGATAACGGACAATCTTTCGACCGCCGAGGACCCTGTTGAATATAACCTCGAGGGGATTAATCAGGTCCAGGTTCAGAAGGAAGTCGGCCTTACGTTCGCAAGTGTGCTGCGCGCGCTCCTGCGGCAGGATCCGGATACAGTTCTTGTCGGTGAGATTCGGGATTATGAGACGGCCGAGGTGGCCATTCAAGCGGCGCTGACAGGTCACTTGGTCTTGTCGACGCTGCACACGAATGACGCACCCTCGACGATTACACGATTGATGAATATGGGGATCGAGCCATTCTTGGTGGTCTCATCGTTAAATACGGTCGTCGCCCAGCGACTTGTAAGGCGACTCTGTGTGAAGTGTGTTGTCGATCAGGCCGTTCCAACTGAGAGATTGATTGAAATGGGGTTTGCAGCCAGTCGCGCGCCATCGATTCGCCCGAAAGTGGGTAAAGGCTGCAATGCCTGCGGGAACACCGGATATAAGGGTCGAATCTCCATCTTTGAGGTTCTGGATTTCTCGCCGACGCTCAAGGAGATGGTACTGGCGGGCCAGAGTGTCTTGGATCTCAGGAAGCAGGCGATCCGAGACGGAATGCAAAGTTTACGAATGTCGGCTTTGAATAAGGTTGCTGATGGAGTGACGACTCTTGAAGAAGCCCTTTCGATCACGATGGAGAACTGAACCATGGCTCTTAAAGTGACTCTGGCAGCTCTTCTGAAAGCAATGGTTGATCAGGAGGCTTCTGACCTTCATGTGACTGCGGGAGTTCCGCCTGAATTCCGAATTCAGGGGAAGATGGTCAAAGTGAAGATCGACACTCTGAGTGCGACTGATACCAAGGAGCTTTGTTACGCAGTCCTGACGGATGCTCAGAAGGCAGATTTCGAGCGAGAGCTCGAACTAGATTTTTCATTTGGTCTGGGAAATATCGCCCGATTTCGGGGAAACCTATTTTGGCAACGGGGATCGGTAGCAGGGGTTTTTCGGCGGATTCCGGTGGCTATTCCAGAGTTTTCCCAGCTCGGTTTGCCACGGGTGCTCCTGGATGTGCTCAAGAAACCAAGCGGATTGGTTTTAGTCACGGGCGCAACAGGTAGCGGTAAATCGACGACTTTAGCCTCCATGTTGGATCTGTTGAATCGAGAGGATTTTGGCCACCTCATTACGGTCGAAGATCCGATCGAGTTTGTGCATCCGCACAAGAATTGTATCGTCAACCAACGCGAGGTGGGTACCGACACTCAAAGCTTCGGTCATGCCTTGAGGCAGATTTTGAGGCAAGACCCGGATTACGTTTTGGTGGGTGAGCTTCGCGACTTGGAAACAATCGAGATGGCTTTGACCATGGCGGAAACCGGACACCTGGTTTTTGCGACCCTGCATACGAATGGAGCTGTTCAGTCGGTAAATCGATTGGTGAACGTTTTCCCCCCGCATCAGCAGACGCAGATTAGGCAGCTTTTGTCGTTCACGCTGCAGGCGATTATATCTCAGGCGCTTGTTCCGAAAGTGCAAGGTGGGCGAGCGTTGGCTTGCGAGGTTCTGATACCGAATTTGGGGATTCGAAATCTGATTCGCGAGGATAAGATTCATCAGATTTACTCGATGATGCAGACCGGTCAGGGCGACACCGGGATGATCACGATGAATCAGACTCTAAGCACGCTCGTGAGGACGGGTGTGGTTGGTAAGTTGGAAGCGCTGGAGCACAGCTCTGCACCCGAGGAGTTGGCAAAGCTTTTGGCGGCGGCTGGGAAGTGAGTTGGGGTGGGTTGGGGACAGACTCTCGGTTTTTGGGGACAGACTCTCGGGTTTTAAAATGCGGCGGGGCGTTAAATGGCTGAATTCATTTACGAAGGTGTAGACCGCAATGGAAAGGTGACCTCCGGGAAGCTGGAGGGAACGGCTGAAGGCGATATTCGCGTCGCGTTGCGGAATATGGGCGTGAGACCGAAAAAAATAGCTCCGGCTCGTTCGTTGATGATGGGGAGCGCGGGGGGAATCGGTGGTGGCGCAAGAGTTCCGCTCGTCGACGTTCTCACGTTTATTCGTCAGCTTCAGGTTTTGATCTCCTCCGGAGTGCCTCTTGTTCAGTCCTTGGAAATTCTTGCGGAACAAGCTTCCAATAAGGTCTTGAAGGTCGTGACGCTCGCGATCAAGGACAAGGTCGCGGCAGGTGCCTATTTTTGGGAGACGCTAGTTCTCTATCCCTTGATATTTCCTAAGCTTGGGGTCGCACTCGTGAGAGCTGGCGAAGCTTCTGGGTCCCTGGATGTGATGTTGAAAAGGCTGACTCGTTATCTCGAAGATACGGATCGTCTTCAAAGGACGATGAAGAGCGCGATGATGTATCCGGTCATTGTAGTTACGATCGGGATCGTCGTCGTTACGGGAATGCTCGCGTTCGTTATCCCTAAATTCGAGGAGCTTTTGACCTCGGCAGGTAAGGAGCTTCCCGCGCCCACTCAATTTGTAGTCAATTTGTCACATTTTCTGGTGAATAACGGTATTTTTCTTCTAGTTGGTGCAGCTGTAGTGGGTTTCTTAGGGACAAACTATTTGAGGAGTAAGGAAGGAAAGGCATTCCGAGATCGCCTTTTGTTTCGAGCTCCCCTTTTTGGATCGTTGATGCAGAAGGCAGGTATCGCTCGGTTTTCACGCACGATGAACACTTTACTCGTGAGTGGCGTTACGCTCTTGGACGCGATCGATATCTGTCGAAATACTGTTGATAATGCAGTCCTCGAGGATGCAATCGCCGGAATTCGCGCAGAGGTGGAGGCTGGAAAAGCCCTGGGGTCGGTGATCTCGAGGATCGATGTGTTTCCTCGGATGGCTGTGCAGATGATCAGCGTGGGCGAAAGCACAGGTGCGCTTGATCGCATGCTCGAAAAAGTAGCGGATTTTTACGAGATGGAAGTCGAGACGACCGTGGGTGGCCTGACCAAGCTAATTGAACCCATTGTTCTCGTGGTTTTAGGGGGAACAGTGGGAGGCATCCTGATTGCGATGTATCTTCCGATCTTCCAAATGGCTGGAGGTGCCGATTGAGTGGTTCAGGGAAGGTGTCGAAGGCTGGGCTGAGTCGGCCGATATTGGGGGAGTCTGTCCCCATTCGTAAGCTCATCCAGATGATTGAGAAGGTAGCGCCCGTTAAGACGAGCGTTTTAATTATTGGCGAGAGTGGGACCGGTAAAGAGTTGATCGCCCGAATGATTCACGAACGTAGCGCTGTGAGAGGAAAACCTTTTGTCCCAGTGAATTGCGGAGCAATTCCCGAAACTTTGATCGAAAGTGAAATGTTTGGACATAAAAGAGGCAGCTTTACTGGAGCTGTATCGGAAAAACAGGGTCTCTTTGAGGTGGCGCATACCGGCACCCTGTTTCTAGATGAAGTGGGTGAATTGCCCCTTTCGATGCAGGTGAAGTTGTTGCGGGCGATTCAGGAACGATCGTTTCGTAAAGTGGGTGGGACTGAAGATATTAAGGTCGATGTCCGAATCATCGCAGCAACGAATCGGGATCTTGAGATTGCGGTCAACAAGGGCACATTTCGTGAGGACCTTTACTACCGATTGAATGTGATTCAGTTGAAGTCGCCAGCTTTGAGGGACAGACCTGGTGATGTGAAGGTACTCGCGAATGCATTCTTAAAAAAGTTCTCTGATAGAGCTGCGAAGGAGATTGAGAGTCTGTCCCCGGATTGCATGCTCGCGCTCGAAAATTGGACTTGGCCTGGCAATGTTCGTGAGCTTGAGAATGTTTTGGAGCGCGCTGTAACTCTCGAGAATGACAATCAGCTTAGTCTGCACTCGTTGCCTCATAATATTATCGAAGCTTGGGAGATCAAGAGTCGAAAGTCTGGATCGGAAGCCCAAACGCCAGGTGTCTTGAGTGAAGGAGTGAGTGCTGAATTAGGTGAAGAAGAGAGGGGGGGACAGACTCCCATCCCTCGAAATGGTATTTTGATTCTTCCGGATTCAATTAGGTTGGCACCAGCTGTTTTTAGTTCGGTAGATGATGAGCCGATTGATATCGAACAAATCGTCGAAGACGTAGAGAGCGAATACATGCGTGCCGCGCTTAAGGTAGCGGACGGAAAGAAGGAGGTGGCAGCGCGACTCCTTGGGATTTCTAGCAAGGTTTTCCGCTCGAAGCTCGCTCGTATGGCCGAATCTGAAGTCGTGGTCCGAAAGTCCGATTCTAGCTCGGACTAATTTGATGGGGTCCTTAAGTAAGGTTTCGGTTCTGTCAGAGTGTTGCTTGCCATCAGTTTGAGGCTCTCCCGGATTTTCGCGAGTTCACGCTGAGCCCACGACAATTCGCCGAAAAACAGACTAATGGTTCCTAAGGGCCTCTTTTGCGAGTCTGAGATCGAGAGGTAGGCCTTGAATAGGCTTCGATATTTCTTTTGCCTGGAGGCGAGGTCGTGGCCGAGGTTTACGTACCAATCGGGTGGTGTGAGGGGAGGGTGATCCTTATCAATTTCCCCGAATGCGTAAAAAGCGAAGCTATTGAATTTGTACAGTTTTAGGTTTTCAAACTTTCTTAGTCCGGCGCGAATAGGATTCGCTTCGACATACATGTGGGCCCTCATTTTTGCGGATTCTGTTTCTTGAATGAGAACTGTCGTTGGTCGTCCGTTTCCAACCGCGCCACTCCGCTTGAGTGAGTTATTCAGAATGCGTGCGAAACGAGTTAAGCTGATCTGAAAGTACCGCGACAAATCTCTAAGGCTTCCCGAGTAGGTAAGGATCTGATGTGTATGGTTGTCCATGATACAGAAGGCATGAAGCCCAATGTTTTTATTGATACTTTTATGATTCAGGCCCTTCTCAATGCATCCAAGGAACAGCTGCTTAAACTCGGACAATTTGAGTCCATGCTGAGAGTTATGGAACTTCCAAATCTTGTGAACTGTAGCCGAGTGAGTGGGCAGAATGAGTCTTCGTGGGAGTCGCATGGGGTGGCTGTTTGCGAGGATTGTGCCATGGGGAGTCTGTCCCCGGAGACCCATCCCCGGAGACCCACCTGGGGTGGCTGTGAAGGTGGCGTGATAAACCTTAAAGGTTGCGTAGAGCCAGTTACCTGATATCCTTTAAATACTCGTGTGGTTGTTGGTTTTGGTCTGGCCGTGTGAATTTTGGCGGGTGGCAGTTTTATTTCTTCGAGTGGTAGAATGGCCCAAATCGCCGATAAGATATTAGGGAGATCTTGGTATGAAATCAAAATCTAGAAAGTTCATTTTTAATCCTTTTTCAGGCTCCCAAGTACAGAGTGGTTTCACTCTTGTGGAGCTGATGGTTGTCGTCGCGATCATCGGAATTCTTGCGTCTATCGGTGTTCCGCAATTTCAAAAATTCCAGGCGAAGGCTAGGCAAAGTGAAGCAAAGAGTTCCCTTGCTGCACTCTATCAGGTTGAGAAAGCGCAATTTGCAGAGTCCGGCGGGTTTACGACCTGCCTTTTGGATGTCGGACTGAATTACGAAGGGAATGAGCGGTATTATTCGGTAGGGTTTAACGGGAACTTCTCCGGTGCTAACTGTAATGTAGCCAATGGAGATATCGTTACCTGTAATCGAGTGGTAAGATCCGGTACCGCTATTAATTGTTCCTCCGACACCGCGACTGCATATAGTTTTTTGGCGACAAAAGCATCGGGGGGGGGGCTTGCCGGTGCCCCAGATAATATAACAGCTGCAGGAGTCGTCACCGCATTGACGCATGCTATCTCGCAAACAGCCTTCACGGCATCGGCGCATGGGCGTATCGGTTCTTCTACCGCGCTCGATTCGTGGAGTATCAACGAATCCAAGACCATCACGAACAATCGGGTGGGTATTCCTTAATTGGAGTCTGATTGATTCAATCAGCGTCGACTTTTAGAAGGAGGGGGAGCGCGAGCTTCTCCTCTTTTTTATTTGATCTAGGTATATTGATGCATCCCTGGATGAGTGAGAATCACTCGCTAGTTTTAACTCCTTACTGGCTTTGAAATGGTCTCACGGCGGGGCCTACCGGAAGGTGGGAGACACAGGGATACGGAAGATGTATCCGCGGAGCCATTTCAGCATAATCGTTCGGTCGACTTCATTGAGCTGCCCATCTAGGTTTAGGTCGGCGCAGCTTGGAGTAGTTGATGGAGTGCCAGCAAGAGCACTGGTTGCGTTTAGCCAGTTTGTATTTCCCGACTGTAAGTATTGATCGAAGGCGACGTAGTCCACCGCATTGACAGTTCCCCGATTGTCCCACCCTGAGTTAAGAGGAATATCGCCAGACTTACGGGTGCCCGTGCTATCCGTGCATGTCACGTCCTGAGTCCAAGCCATCGCATTTTTTGTTGGGACTGGGACCCCAGAGGGCAGCGACACTGTGCTTGTGCCTGAAGCCCGAGGGTGAAAGCGAATCGACTCATCCGACTCCCCGAGGCAAATATCACCTGGCTTTGATTGTGCGTCCGTTGGGAGTTTTTCATTACATTGAACGACACAGGTATTAATGAGAACCGCGCGGAGGGTTGTTCGTGTGCCTTGGCCGCCTCCTGCCCTACCGAAGCCTGGAATAGAGGTCCAAACTTCGATTTCTGCATCTTGAGAAACACCAGGCGTGACGGGTGTCGTTGAGGTAGGGGCAGGGCTTCCGGGGGCGGCACTCGCCATGAGGGCTTCGATGCTGGGATCTGTTTGGCTCGTCCATTTGAGGGGACTTACGGAGCCAAAATGCACGGAGTAGGTCCGGGAGTTTACCGTGACATTCAGCGTTCGACGGGTCGGAGAGCTTTCGGCGACGCTTCCGTTTGCTTCAATGTGGCTTAATTTATTTTGGAGCAAAACGGGGTCACACGTTGCTTCGTTCCGGTAGATGGCGCCCGCTTGTAGGACTGCCGATTCGAGCGCCGTGCGCATCTCGATGACTCGCGAACCTCGGGTGGCACGTTCCTGCCCGAGGCGCGCCCGGTCGAGTGTGAACAGCCCAGCGGTCAACATGGTGATGGAAAGCACCATGACTCCAAGGAGTTGAGACTGTCCCTGGGATGAGCATAGGAGTTGCCGATGGGGAGTCTGTCCCCAATTTCTGAATTTGCTGTGTGTTTTCACAGGCAGATCCCCGTTGAGACGAGGCGTTGGTGGGAGCAGCAGTGGTCGGCCACGGGCGTCTTTTCGCCCTTTACTTTGCAGGCTTCTTCGCTGACGCAAATATTCCCGTCGGTGAATCCCGAACAGCAGGTTAATCCAACGGACGACGCTTTTCCGTCACTGATACAGGCGGGATTTGTGCTCGTCTTTCCGAAATGGGTTCCGTTCTGAACGAAGTTTCTGAGGCTCACTTCGGAATTAAATTCACGGTGAACCCCACGAGTGAAATTTTGACCCCCGGGCATCCAGCTCTCGAAATCCGCATGGCTGCTATCCCCAATCATGCTGTGGCGAGCTTTGGCGCGAATACGGAACTTAAAGCTATTCATTGTTTGACGTGCGAAGTTATTCGCAGGTCTACCGCAGAAGACGTAAGCTACTCCGTTGAGAGTGCTCAACACTTGGCCGGATTCGTTTTCGATGCTCAGCGCTCCCGGGGTTGTATCCGTAGGGGGAGTCATTCTGAGAATTCGGATTTGCTTACACCCTCGAAGATCGCTTCGGCCGGTGCCGCCGTTCAGGCAGGTACTCCCACCGTTTTCTGCGAGTTGACCTGGGGTCTGGCTCGCCTCGGTCTCCCAAGAAAGAAGGATGGAGTCGCACTTGCTGTTGATCGCGCAGTTACTGCCGCTGGTCACGTCGGGAGAAGTCTCGGCGTAGAAGCACCAGGTTGATCCGCAACCACAACCAATGATCTGGGTCGCATTCCCAAGTTCGAGGTCAAGCCGCTCGTGGAACTCGCTCATCTGTTCATTGAGTTCGATCTCTTTTTCCAGGTCTGAATTCTGCTTCACGAACCCTAGAAAGACTTGTGACATCCCGAGCGACAGGACCCCAAAGAGCGCAACGGAAATCATGAGCTCGACGAGTGTCAGCCCGGACACATTCAATGTCGGTTTGGATGATTTTCGATCGAATGAACTGATTTCGGACCTAGCGAGCTGATATGGGGACCGGTTGTTTCCAAACACTTGAATTCCAGTATACTGGTTTTATTGGGGGTCACCAGGTGGTCGTCAAAAAAATTCAAATTGTGAGGATAGGCTTACCGGCCTTTCTCAGGCGCTTTTTGGGGACAGACTCGCGGGTTTCGATGGCTTCGCGTTTGGGGACAGACTCGCGGGTTTCGATGGCTTCGCGTTTGGGGACAGACTCGCGGGTTTCGATGGCTTCGCGTTTGGGGACA
>CANMSW010000036.1 GCA_947500275.1 Bacteriovoracaceae bacterium
CCTCGATATGCCCATTCAGCACACGAATGACCGTGTGTTGGCATCCATGGCGCGACGACTCACCAAGGAAAAGCTTTTCCGCGTCATCGACAGCCTCCGAGAGCGCATCCCTGGAATTGTTTTCCGTACTTCCATCATCGTGGGCTTTCCGGGAGAAACCGAAGCGGAATTCCAAGAGCTTTGTGCTGACCTCGTGAAGCTCAATCTTGACCACGTCGGTGTCTTCCGCTTCTCGAAAGAAGAAGGCACGAAGGCTGCCGAGATGGGCGAACAAATCCATCCCGGAACTCGTCGTCGACGTTCCCGAACTTTGATCGAACTTCTCCAGAAACAACGCCTCGAGAAACAAGAAGCGCTCGTCGGAACGAGAGTCACCGTCATGGTGGAAGGCCCGAGCGAAGAGACCGAGCTTTTGATCCAGGGACGCATGGCGACTCAAGCGCAGGAGATCGACGGACACATCCTCGTAAACGATATTGAAGAACTCGGTGAGAATGCCGATGTCCGCCCAGGAGATCTGATCGAAGTGGAAATCACGGAAGTCATGCCGATGGACGTCGTGGGCAGGGCTACGGGATGGGTATCGAGAAACGAAACGCTCCGCGTGTTGAGCCCAGAAACGACGACGATTTCCCTGGAGGGGAATGACTCGAAGTCCATTCGTAAGCTGCCAGCACTCGAGCGCCCTGACGCAGTATCCATCGCCTCGCGGCTCCAATAAGGATCGAGGATCAGCTTCATGAGCCACGCCCCTTGGATCATCACTTGCCAAGAGTTCCTGAAAACTCAGTCAACAGTGACCCTCGTCGACGTGCGAGAAGTGGAGGAGCACGAAGACCTCCGAATCGGTGGGGAGATTCTCATCCCCCTCGGTGAACTTGAGGCAAGGATGGAACAGGAACTCCCGCAACGCGACTCCGATATTGTCGTCTACTGTGCTCATGGCGTCAGAAGCCTCTGGGCCGTGCGTGCAATGATGGCGCGTGGCTACTCGAGAGTCCGCTCCCTGGATGGAGGGATTGCCGAATGGCTCTCCCAAATACCGACGCAGCAAAACCGGGACTAAGTCCTCTCCATGCCGCACTTCGCGAAGCGGCTGCACGAAGCGGTTTTATAGCGTCAGGCGGTGTCGATATCAGTCTGGCTTCGGCGGTTTTCTCCGAACACGTTGACCGCCTCGATCGCTGGCTCGAAAAAGGCTATCACGGCACCATGGAATGGATTCGCCGAGGCCGAGATCGGAGAGCCGATCCGACGCAAGTCTTTCAGGACGCTCAATCTATTTTCTGTGTTCTCCTCCCGTACTCGGCAAAGCCGCATGGGCGGCTCGACCCCAACGAGGGGGTTCGTTACGCGAGATACCTTAAGGGATCCGACTACCACGAGGACGTCGCAGCCAAGCTTAACCGCGTCCTGACTGAAGTGGCAGAGGCCCAGCCTGACTTAAAGCTTCAGTGGAAAACCTGCGTCGACACAAGCGCTGTACTCGAGCGCAGCTGGGCCTACCTCGCAGGGTTGGGCTGGATCGGGAAAAACACACTCCTGATTCATCCAAAATGGGGAAGCTATCACTTCATAGGGGCGGCGCTTCTCAACCACGCTCTCGACCAAGCACCCAACCCCATGCCCAATTGGTGCGGGTCCTGTGAACGCTGCCTCAAACAATGCCCGACTAACGCTTTTCCTCAAGCGGGGATCTTGGACTCCAATCGATGCATCAGTGCCCTTACGCTCGAAAATCGAAGCGAGACACTCCCCACCCAGCCTGAGCTTTCAACCGGTACCTGGGTCGCTGGATGTGATATCTGCCAGGAGGTTTGCCCCTTCAATCTCAAGCGCAGCCGCTCAGAAATGAACGATTCGATTCCAGACTTCCACCCGTCCGACTGGAAGACCCTGATGGAGGAAACCGAGGCGGACTACCGAGTGCGGGTTAAAAATAGCGCACTGGCGCGAGTGAAACCTCAGCAATTTAAGCGGAACCTTGAAGCGGCAGCTAGAAACTCTCAAAGCCAGGTTTCAATCGAGGAAAAAAATCACGCCTCTGTAAAGAGTGAGTAAATTGCGACCGGTACTTCCTGCGCATGAGGAAACTCGATCCGAAGGTTCCAGAGGCTGCTTGTACTTTTCTCCGAGGCTTTCAACAACTCCAAGAGAGAAGCATAACGGACGAGAGCCGCAGTTCGACCGGCATCGGCCTCTTCTAGGTCGAGGCCGCGCAATTCTTGGTAAACCGGCCCCCCGTTGATCTGCACTCGAATTTCAGCAGCCAAATGATTCTTCCCAAGAGATTCCGCGAGAAGGTGGATCCGACCCGGGATAACGGAAATTTCGAAAGCGGCATCATCGCCGCTAGCCACACGTCGTCCCCGCTCGTCCCGCCAAGAGCCCGAGAATTGGAGTCCCGAAACTGAGGAAGGTCCTGAAGGAAAGCTGACTTTCGACTGGGAACTCGAACCTTGCCAGGATGAAGTCTCAAGGAGTGGGCGCAACGCGAGCCCAGGGTCTCGATGCCGCAAGAATTCTTGGATCCCTCTCTCAAGCTGAGGGGGCGCTGCATAGCCAACTTCCGAGATCTTGCATTCGCCTCGATCTAGGACGCGGTAACTGACCCCCTCCAAATCACTCACGCTAAAACCGGAATGCAGCGTCCCATCCGAATCCAAGCAGGTGGCAATCCGGATCTTCTCACGCTCTAAGAGCGCTTCGATCGTCGTCCGATCCCTGGCAAACTCATGGGGCGAACGAAAGATCAAAACCGAATCGAGACGATGGGGAAAGTGTCTTTCCGTGAGCTTCTTTGCATAGCGCAAAGCCTGAGTACCGATCGGACTGAAGGGATCTAAAAGAGCGACAAACCAACTCTCTTCTGCGAATGGATTCTCGATCGGAAAAATCTTGATCCCCTCAGGCGTTGGCGAACCCATAAAGAGGGGCTTCGAGTGATACCAAAAGGGGGCGAGCGCGACGCGAGCCTCTTCTAACGCTTCCTCTCGAGTGAGCTCTCTTTCTTTTGGCTTCCACACCATGACTCGGACCCTCGTGACTTTTTCTCAAGCTGAATCAACTGCTGCCTTGCTGACCTCGGGGTAGAGTCCGCTCACCAGAACTACTCGATGCAGTCGAAACTCCAAGCGAATCTTGAGACTCCAGATCCATAGCTATATCATCATCCTCGTCAACGACCGACGATACCGAAGTCGAACCCGGTGGCACTTCTTCGATCTGAAACTTACGTCTCCGAAGCGAAGAAACGCCCGCCGCCAAGAGCGCGATGCTCGCACTGATATAGAACACGAAATGGAGCGCACTTACATAGTCGCCCCGTTGATCAAAATGCCATCCAAAAAGCCCGGATGCGAGGCCCGTCCCAGTCGCGATTCCCAAATTTCGAATCGTCGCGAGTAACGCCGAAGCGACTCCAAGTTTACCATGAGGAACTGAACCCATGATCGAACTGTTGTTGGGTGATTGGAAGAGGCCCGTCGCTAAGCCGATTGCGGCCATCGCTAGCGATATTTCGAGTTGGGAGGTCTTCTCGTAAACACCGGCACCAAATGCCCCGGCCATCGCCAAAAACGCGATTGCACCGACCAGACCACCCGCGGCAGCAAGGCCCCGCGTGCCGATGCGATCCGAGAGCCGTCCGCTGATCGGAGCCGTGAGAAAAATAGTGAGAGGTATCATCGTCATCGCGAGCCCGGCGCGACGAGTCGAAAAATGGAGCACTTCTTCCAAGAAAAAGGGCATCAAAACAGTCATCGCGGAGTAGGCCACGAAAGTGAGGTAGCCCGCGAAATTACCCAGCCCAAATGAAGGAATTCGCAGAAGAGAGAGCTCAAAGAGTGGCGCTCGTGTGCGTCGTTCGACAAATAAAAAGAGCCCCAGAAACACAGAAGTCGCGAGACCCGCTATCCAGCGAGGAATTCTCACCGGGAGATCATGCCCAATCGACACAGCGGGCGGATCGACCAGCAGAATGAAGGAGATAATGAGTAGCCCTTGCAAGATCGCACCGGGCCAATCAAACGGACCCGTGGGATGGCTCTTGGTGTCACGAGGAATGAATCGACCCGATAGCCAAAATCCCAGGAGTCCGACGGGCAGGTTGACCCAGAAAATACTTCGCCAATCCCACCAATGGATCAGAAGGCCGCCAATGCTTGGACCGGAGATCAGGCCCGCGCTCACGACCATCGAGAGGATTCCGAGAGCTCGCCCCCGCTCCCCGGTTGGGAAGCTCTGAGCAATGATCGCGGGACCATTCGCCATAAGAAGCGCAGCTCCTGCACCCTGAAGCGTTCTAAACATGAGGAGCGACCAGAAATCAGGCGCTAACCCACAAAAAAGGGAAGATAAGGAAAAGATCAGGAATCCGGCCCGAAAAACGGGCTTACGTCCAAAGCGATCTGCCAGACGCCCAAATGGAAGTAATAGAAAAGTGATGCAGAGCAGATAGGAAACGACCACCCACTTCACCAAATGGAGATCGGCCCCCAGCGTTTTAGTGAGAGTTGGAAGGGCGATATTCACGATGCTGGAATCCAGGGTGGCCATGAAACTTCCACAGCCCACCGCGGCCAATACCCACCACTTGGGTGACATCCTTTGAATGTAACGGGCCCGAGTGTTAAGGTCCAGACATGCTGCCAGCAACACACAAATCCGTCGAAGAATTGACATCCCTTTCAAAAGAATTCCGTGAGTGGATCATCGAAATGCTCACCGAGGCCAAATCCGGTCACCCCGGAGGAAGTCTCTCGGCCATCGACTTCCTCACAGCGCTCTGGTTCTCAGAAATGCGAGGAGTAGAATCGGCTGACCGTCTCGCCGACGACCGAGACCGCTTTGTCCTTTCCAAAGGGCACGGGGTACCGGCTCTGTACGCAATTCTAGCCAAAAAAGGCTTTTTTCCGCGCGAAGAGTTGAAAACCCTTCGCCGTACCGGCAGCCGCCTCCAAGGCCATCCGGACCGTCAGCGCCTCCCCATTGTCGAAGCTTCCACCGGGAGCTTAGGACAAGGACTCTCGGTAGCCCAAGGACTCGCCATGGGGCTTCGTCTCCAGGGTAAGAACTCCATGGTTTACTGCATGATGGGAGACGGGGAGATTCAGGAAGGCCAGATTTGGGAAGCCGCGATGTCGGCTCCGAAATATAAACTGTCGAATCTTTGCGCGATTTTAGATCAAAACGGTGGCCAGATTGACGGACCCGTTTCTGAAGTCATGCCGATTGAACCCGTCTGCGACAAGTGGGCTGCGTTCGGATGGTATGTAATGGATATCGATGGACACGATTTTGCCGAAATCCAAAAGGCGCTCGCGGAAGTTCGCGCACGTCACGAGCGGGGTGAAACCAAGCCAGTTTTCATCCGCGCACGGACCGTGAAGGGAAAAGGCGTCTCGTTCATGGAAAATAAAATTGAATGGCACGGCGCTGCTCCTAAAGCCGCTGAAGCTGCAAAAGCGATTGCAGAAATTCGCGCAGCTCGCTGAAACCAAAAGGAACTTAAATATGTCTAAAGCAACTCGCCAAGCCTTCGGGGAAGCCCTCGCAAAACTCGGGGAAACCCACCCGGAAATCGTCGTCCTTGATGCGGACCTCGCGAAGTCCACGAAATCCGAACTTTTCATGAAGAAATTTCCAGAGCGTTTTTTCGAAATGGGAATTCAAGAAGCCAATATGATCGGTGTCGCGGCGGGCCTTGCCTTCACCGGGAAGCTCCCTTTTCTGTGCAGCTTTGGGGCCTTTTTGACCGGACGTTTTGATACGATTCGTTTGAGCGTCGCTTATTCAAATGCTAACGTTCGCCTGATTGGAACCCACGCTGGAGTTGGAATTGGCGACGATGGCCACAGCCAGATGGCGCTCGAAGATATTGCACTCATGCGAACGCTTCCAGGCATGGGCGTATTTCAGCCCATGGATGCTCGCGATACCGAGCAGTTGATGGATTATCTCGTCAACACCTGGAAAGGCCCAGCTTACTTGCGCCTGACCCGACAGAACCTCCCGGACCTCACGCCTTCTGAGCATGTTTTTAACCCGTTGAAGTTGACCCCGATTCGGAAAACTACGGGGACCTCGAAGCCTGTTGTCCTCATCGGGACAGGTGGAACGTTAGGTGAAGCAGTACAAGCATCGGAAAAGCTCAATGCTGCCGGAGTTGCTTCGGAAGTCTGGAACGCTACCTCTTTAAAGCCATTCGATCACGAAACAACTTCTAAGCTCGCATCCAGCGCCCGCTTGATGGTCACTGTGGAAGACCATAGCGTCATTGGCGGATTGGGAGATTGCGTCGCTGAAGTCCTCGCGACCTTGTCTCAACACGCCCCGCTCGTGAAACTGGGAATCCAAGACCAGTTCGGAGAGAGCGGCGAGGGCCCCGAACTTTACGAGAAGTTTGGCATCTCGGCTTCGAAGATTGTTGAATCTATTCAACGAAAACTAGGATGATCCAAAAGTAAGAATTCAGGGAAGGAGCCCCTATGCTGATCTTTGGACATGTCGGAATTGGAGCGCAACTCGCACGTCCCTTTGCAGGACGAGCGGGGCACTTTCAACTCCGAGAGTTCCTTTGGGTGGCGGCCGGTACACTCCTCCCTGACCTACTTGATAAAGGGTTGTTCTATGCGAACCGCTCCTTCCAGTTCGCTCCAGACTTGATCACATGCGGCCGAACATTCGGTCATACTGCTCTTGTTCTCCTCCTTTTAGGCTTCACCGCGTGGGCTGCGAGATTTCGACCCCTTTCCCTTCTCGTCTTGGGGATGGCGACCCACCTCTTACTGGATAATTTGAGTGATCGCCTGCTTAACGTTGCCGAGTCCTCGGCACATCTCGCCTTGGTCTTCCCGCTTGAAGGCTGGCGATTTGGAACCTATCCTTTCGAAAGTGCGATGGAACACTTGGCCTCGCTGATGAATCCCGTCACGCTTGGCTTCGAGGCACTCGGCGCTTTTCTTCTCACCTGGGAGGTCTGGAAACAGGCCTATTTGAAGGAAGTTTTCGTGGGCTTAAAGAACCTTCGACACGAACCCACAGGGAGAAGACGACTTCGCTCTCTGTTCGAGTTCATGCGCGATCGATAAAAGGAGTTTCAGCCCATGTCTTTTCTCGCCTCACTCGTCTTGCTCAGTGGTTACTACGTCGCAGTCTCTTCGTCGGGTCCCGAACTCTGCCCGCATCAGGTACGAGTCCGCACGCAGGAGTCATCCATGGAACACATCAGGGTCAGCTACTCCGGGGATTGTGCCGATCAGGGCCCATTCCGTTATGATTGTTTTTACGGAGGCCCGGCTCAGGGCCCCGAGGGCACAGTGTGTTTGAATAATAATATCGAATTCGAAATCATCTCCCCCGAGAGTTATATCTGGAGAAACCGTGACTACGGAATCGTCGGGCAATTCGTGAGATTGAACGCGACTTTTTAATCAAATACTCAATCTAAGTGGCAGTCTTGGCTCATGAACTCATTGAAAACGGACTGATAATTCCCATTGATATAGGCTGAGCATCCTTCGAAACTCTGCGCGGTCTGGCGGTAGGAGCTAATACACCCTGCGTAGGTCGCAGTTTCACAGACTGGCAACGGAGCCTGCGCCCCTAATCCGGGCCCTATCAGGCCATCCAAACCAACGCTCATGCCGCAGTAGCCAACGGCTGAAAGCTGCCCGACGACGGTTCCCTCCTCGAAACAGTCAACGTCACAAGAACGGTAGGCCTCAAGCACATGGCTCCAGAGGTTCTGCCACCAGGCTTGCGATTTCAAATGCCGATCCCAACGACCTCGCATCTGATCTCGCTCTCCGGGACGAAGACCGCGTCTCCAGCCAGGAGGGACCACCCGCTCATCCGAGGGGGTTTTCACCCACTTTCGGACGCCCATCATTCGATTAGAGAGCCGCACGAGCGCCGCCCCTAAATTCTCGCACCTCAAGTTTCGAGTCTCCTCGTCGAAGAAGAAAGCGGCAGCCACGCCATCTTCGTCTCCGTGTCGAGGAACCGCGCGAGGAATCTGTTGTCCGCGACGGTGCTCAGGGGGACGCCCTCTACCGGGGCCACGGCCATGGCCGCGACCCCGCTCATGACCGTAGCCCGGATTCGAGCCAGGAGGGCGCCCTGGATGATGATCTCCACGGCCACCTCCGTGAGCGTGCGAACTTGGGGCAAGAGCCATGATGATCAAACCCATCATTGAGAGACCAAACCACATGGAATAACGACGTAGTGCTTTCATCACAGCTCCTCTAGAAGCTCTTTTTAGCGTCCGTTATCGGCAACCTGCCGAGATCAATGTCCCCAGATGTTCGACTTCGCTTCCCAGTGCGCATCCGACGAGCTCAAACTCGAAGGTCACTGCGCACTCTTCACTTAGCCGCGATACGCCCCCACTCCAGTTTTCGTAGATTGGATCACTCGAGTAGGATTCCGAAAGAACCCACTCAGTCGAATACTCTGACGAGGCACAAACGAATGCGCCCGAGAGTCTTCCAGGAATGACACCTGAGTCGTAGAGGGATGCGTCACACGAATCGCGAGCGTTGCGAATCTCGCTCCGAATCTTATCGTAGTAACCCTTGAAATACCCCTGGACGAAATCCTCCTCGGAACTCGGAGAACCCGAGCTTGCCCGAGGCGCTTTGATAGCGCGGACAACTCGAATCAAGGCTCCTTCAAGATCTCCGAGCCCTGTGCATCCCGCTCGCCCCACAGTCTTGCCATAGACGGCAGCAGTGATCCGACCGGCACTTTCCCCACCTGACTGATATCCTTCCCGATAGTGAGAGTTTCCAGCGATGGAATCTCTTGACTCTTCTGATTCCGAGTTCGAAGGGGGCACACTCGAAGCGAAAGCAAATGCATCCAAGGAGTGCGCCGAAAGTAAGGCGGCCATCCCAAGACCGAAAAATTGGCGCCCGATCACACCTGAGATTCGAGCTTTTGTTCCGCGTGTTTTTCCCGAGCTGTTTTCAGAGTTTTCCGATTCTTTACGAATGAGGGGGCTATTCATGACGATTCTCCTTTCGTGGACGGTTCGGTTCCGGACTTATAAAAAGCCTTCGCGAACAGGAACGTCGTTAGGAAGGAAACAGTCTTGGCGAACAAAGTTGTCAAAAGTCTCGCTGTAATCGCCCTGGGTGTAGAGGCGGCACCCTGGATATTCTCGAGTCGCCACTGCAACGTATTCAGATCGGCAACCGTAGACTAGATTCTGGCCGCAAAATGGGAGGGAGGGTTGGGAGATAAAGCCCGGATCGAGGAGCCCGTCGATTGCCAAACTTGCAGCGCAATACCCCTGCGCAGAGATATTACCCACTTCAACTCCCGCACTGAAACATGCGTTTCCGCAGCGAGTATAAACGCCTTCAAGCTGACCCCAGATCGTATCGACGTATCCCTGATAGAAACACGCGCCGAACTCTCCGCCCGTATAGGGACGAGCTAGTGGAACCTCAGAGATCACCTGAGCCAGGCGATCCACTTGATCGCAAGTAGCGCCCATGCGGGCCCAAGCGTTCTGAACCAATCGCGCAGCATTTCGAACACCCATTTGCCGACCACGATCCCCGGCACTCCCACGGACAAAACAAGCGTTCCGCGTGATTCTCGGAGATCTTGCCGTAGTACCGTGGGCTTCCGCGTTTGGGACTCCGATCCCAGAAAGGACACTGAGCCCAGCGAGGCCAGCCAAGGCTGCGCCCACTGCAGTGCTCCGCCAAAGTAAACTCCAGCCTTTGTTGTGAGATTGATTTAATTCAGCAGCTTCTAATCCTGTACGCATCCGCATTTCGATTCTCCCTGAATGTGAGTTTCGTTTTTATCTGGAGAGGTTTTTTTACTCCCCGAATGCGGGACCCCTAGAGCGAGGAGCGTGCCAAGGGTAGACGAGACAAGATCGCGCGGGACAAAACCGCCCGCCCATCGGACTAAATTTTTTTGGTAATTTAGCTAATATTGGCTAAAAAATAGAAAACTATTGATATACAATGGCGGAGACCAGAACGCCAATCCCCGACTGTACTACTCTGGTGCTAAAGGAAACCAAAGAGGGATTCCTCGTCGAACTCGGGATCGAAACGACACCGACATCGACAAGCCAAAACGCACCAGAGACTTGATGTTACTTTCGACCCGACTGCTGCTGACGAGTATCAAACCAGACTGCCAGAATGATAATCACGCCTTTGATAACCTTCTGGTAGAACTCCGTAATATCCATCAGGCTCATTCCGTTATTCATCGCGCCGATGAAAAATGCGCCAATGATCGACCCGCGAACTGAACCCACTCCGCCCAATAAACTCGTTCCACCGATGACAACTGCAGCGATGGCATCGAGCTCAAAGAGCTCGCCGGCAGTGGGGAGGGCTCCGTTCAGGCGCGCTGAAAGAATCGCGCCCGATAATCCGGACAAACAACCCATGACGACGTAAATCGCGAAGGTGATCTTTTTGATAGGCACTCCAGCCAACCAAGCGGCTTCGGGATTACCTCCCACGGCTAAGACGAACCGACCAAAACGCATGCGATTCAAAAGAACAGATCCTACTAATCCCAGCAGTGCGAAGATCAAAACAGGATAAGGCACACCTCGGTATCCTTCCACCCAGCCCAAATCGGTCCACCACTGAGGGCGATCGCCGAAAGCATAAAGGCCTGATAAGCCGAGTGCAAAAACGGGAAACGCTCCGAACCACCCCTGCAGGGTTCTCCATTTTCCGCGAAGCTCGAACACCAGCGCGGCCCCCACCGCGAGCGCGATCAACGCTGTGCTAACACCGTTGGAGAGATAACCCTGGCCTAACTCGTTAAACGAATCACTGAGGGGTGCAATTGCGGCGCCCTTAGATAAAATCAAAGCAAGCCCGCGAGCGATGACCATCATGCCGAGCGTGATAATAAACGGCGCGATCCTGTGACGGGTGATCATCCACCCGTTGAAAATTCCACAAAATGCTCCGACCAAAATGGCTGCGCCGACCGACAAAGCTGCGCCACCCACGGATGCCCCGCCCTCCCATTGAGCAAGGCCCGATTGAACCTGCACCAAGCCTGCAACGATTCCTGCCAGGGCAACGACTGAACCCACCGACAAGTCGATGCCTCCGATCAGGATGACGAAGGTCATTCCGACTGCAAGAACCCCATTGATCGCGACTTGGCGAGTGAGATTGGTCAAGTTGCGGGCCGTCAGAAAGGTGCCCTCGGTCAGCACCGCCAGGATGAGCATCACTGCCAGGAGAGCGAACACGCTACGCCAAGTTCGCCAGTCAAAATGGGATTTCGTTTTCTTCGAGTTCATAACGATGCTGCTTTCATGATCGATTCTTGATTCGCTTCAGACGAATCGAATTCAGCGGAAACTTGGCCTTCACGAAGGACAAGAATGCGATGACAGAGACCCAGGAGCTCGGGCATTTCGCTTGAGGCAAGGACGACCGCCATGCCCTCGGACGCTAAGCGCTGCACCCACTGATAAATTTCCACTTTAGCGCCAACATCCACACCTCGAGTCGGTTCATCGAGGAATAAGATTCGAGGTTCGGTCAAAAGCCATTTGGCTAAAACGATTTTCTGCTGATTTCCGCCACTCAGTTCTCCAGCCGACTGATCCAAATGAGCGGCACGCAATTTCAGCTCGCGAGCCCAGTGATCCGTCTCCACTCCTTCGCGATCAAACTGGAGCCAAGAGAGCCAACTCCCGCCTGAGGCCAAATCCTTTCGACCCGCACTGATCGTCGGAAGCGCCATATTGTGGCGGATGGACTGTCCGAGCACCAAGCCGTTGCCCTTCCGATCCTCCGACACATAAGCCAGTCTTGAATCCAATGCGCTCCGCGGAGTTCCAATCGAAACGCTCTTACCTTCGACCCGGATTTGGCCCGTAACTCGATAGACTGATCCCCGTGGACCGGAACCATCAAGCACTCCGTAAATTGCTTCAAAAGTCTCAGACCGTCCCGCACCTAGGAGCCCCGCTAGCCCTAGAACTTCCCCGGGACGCACCTGAAAACTCAGCCCCTTCACAATTTCGCGGCCGCTAGCATGAATCACTCGCAGGTCACTCACTTCGAGCGCAGGTTTTTCCCCTATCTGAAGATTACGTGGCGGATAAACATCTCGGATTTCACGCCCCACCATGGCCGAAATTAAGAAAGGTTCCACTTCGCTTCGAGGGAGACGAAAACCGTCTTCACTCAGAGCGGTAAATTCGCCCGCATTGGCGCCATCTCGTAGAACAACAATCCGATCGGCAAGACGAAAGACTTCGTCCATTCGATGAGTGATATAAATGATCGCTTTCCCCTCGGAGCGGAGACGGTCGATCCACTGATAAAGGAGATGAACTTCGGTGTCGGTTAATGCGGAAGTCGGTTCATCAAAAACCAAAATGCCGGCATTGCGGTAAAGAGCTCGGGCGATTTCAACTAACTGTTTGCCACCGATCGAAAGGGAACCCACTTTCTGGTCGGACTGAAGGTCAAACCCCTGGCTCCTTAAAAAAGCTCCCGTACGCTCG
>CANMSW010000037.1 GCA_947500275.1 Bacteriovoracaceae bacterium
CTCCACACTTCACTGGCATTAAAAATGGCAGAAATTGGACTCGAGGACCCGATTCAAGCCAACTTTGACTCAAAAGGAACCCTGACGAATCTCATGTTCTCGAAGTCAGGCCGCGAAATTTCAACTACCGCCGCCGGCGCACTCGAGATCAACTTCCGGGGTCCTGCCTACTCTTTTCAGTATGTATCAGCCCGAGAGCTCGCACTCGATATCGATTCAAATAATAATCCCATTTCGACGGGGAAAAAGTCACAAGGCCGCACCATCGCAAGCGCCCCGAAATCAGAGATTTTAGCGGACCTCAAAGATGCGTACGTTTTCATCGGAGTCACGGCTTTAGGGATCTGGGATATGCGCGCCTTCCCCTTTGAGACGAATGCTCCGGGGGTAGAAGGCCACGCCTACATCCTGGACAATTTGCTTTCCGGTGACTTCATGGACTCCGGCCGCAACACGAATCTACTGCTCTTCCTCTTTCTCTCGGTTGGCGCCGTACTCTTCACGCTCTTCACAGAGCGCCTGGCAGCTGCTCCCGCGCTCATTCTCTTCGTCGCGTTGATAGCAGGAGTGGGCCTGATTGATGTGAAAGTGCTTTTTGCAAACCGAGTCAACTGGAACACGGGCCTCTTCTACGTGGAGTATGGCCTCGTCTTTTTCTGTACCCTTTTCATTAAGTACCTCACTGAGGAAAAAAATAAGCGGGAGATCAGGGGCGCATTCTCCAAGTATGTTGCACCCGCAGTGGTGGATTCGATTTTGGCCGATCCAACCAAACTTACATTGGGTGGAACCAAGAAAGACTTAACCATCCTGTTTTCGGACATTCGGGGCTTCACCACTTTCTCTGAGAAGATGGATGCCAAAGAGCTCGCCGGATTTCTAAACGAATATCTCGGAGGAATGACGGACATCGTTTTCGAAACTGGCGGAACCCTCGATAAGTACATCGGCGACGCTGTGATGGCATTTTGGGGTGCTCCCATCGACCAGCCAGATCATGCTTTAAACGCGCTAAAAGCTGCGATCAGAATGCAGCAAGCGCTCGCGGCGAAGCGACCCTATTTCATGGAAAAATTTGGAGTCGATGTTCAAATCGGAATCGGGATTAACTCAGGAACCGTCAACGTAGGGAACATGGGGTCTGAGAAAATCTTCGAATACACAGTGATCGGGGACCACGTGAACCTCGCTTCAAGACTTGAAGGCTTGACGAAACCATATCATGCAGGAATCTTGACGACCCGATATACTTTTGATCTCATCCTCGAGGGACTAAAAGCCACTCCTCCGAACCGCACACTCGATTTTGTGAAGGTCAAAGGCAAGAAGCAGGCGGTTGAGTTGATCGAGATTTTTGAGAGGCCGCACTCTGAGGAAGGCTGCCGGGCGTTTGAGGAAGCGCGCCTTCTCTACACGCAGCAGAAATGGATCGCTGCCATTGAGAAATTCCGGGAAGCGATTTCAATCTTTCAAGCGAAGGACGCTATCCAAGAGGATGGTCCGTCGATTATGTACATCCAGCGCTGCGAGGAATTTATGAAGGAACCTCCAGCCAGCGACTGGGATGGAAGCTGGGAGATGCATAGCAAGTGAGGACACTATGAGCGCACCGGCACTAAAGCCCCAGTCAACCGCCCCACAGGGCCCGATCGTGAAGAAACTCGCTCGCGGAGAGATGCTCTTCTCGGAGGGAGAAAATTCACGTGCCATGTACCTTGTCAAATCGGGCATGATTCGAATTTTCAAAAAGAAGGGCGACGCGGCCATCGAAATTGATACCATCCGAGCGGGTCAGATTCTGGGTGAGCTTGCGTTCCTGGATGGGAACCCTCGATCCGCAGGTGGCGAGGCTCTCACTGATTGTGAGCTCCTTGAAATCTCGGGTCCAACCTTTCAGAGCACTCTGGGCTCAATGCCCGATTGGCTCAAGATTCTATTGAAAACAGTCGTAGGTCGGCTCCGTTCAGCCGGTACGCGAATTCGCCAGCTCGAGACGGCAAGCAGTCAATTCGAATACAACGACAAGACTGGTAAACGGGAATCCAGCTATGTCTTTATTCCGACCCACGAACTCCTAAAGACCTGTTCGGGAATCCTCTTAGCTGCCCGCCGTGGCGAAACTGGGAGCGAAGGAGGAGTCATGCTGAAAGGGGCGGCGATTCATCGCTATGCAACTCAGATCATGCAAATACCGACGTCCAAGGTGACATCCATACTCGACGCCTTGAGCGCGAGCGGCGTCACGAAGATCCTGGGTGATGGTGAGGAAATCCTGCTCACCCAGCCCGAATTTCTTGAGAAGTTCATTCATTACGTGAACGAGGAGAACCTTCTTGAACCTGCGAAGCGACACGATGTGAGCCCAAGAGGCTTCGTGCTGATGACCTGTATTGCAAAGCACCTGAAAAGCTACCCAGAAGATAGCGAGGGTATGAGCGAAGTGAACATCGCACAGATTCGTAAATCCGAGACTGAGACGCTGGGAAGAGATGCGTTCCGACTCGATGAATTGTCTGAGCTCATCAAGCTCGGTTACTGCACGAACATCAATTTAACGTCCGCATCGGTCGCAACCACTAAGTTGAAAGCGAAGGCATTTATGATGTCCTATCGTTATCAAAAAGTGCTGATCGAGATTCACACGATCAATGAACAAAAAAGGAAAGGCGGCGGTTAACCGCCCCTCAGTCGTGAATCAGTGGCCCGAGTGAGAAGGAGGATGGGACTTTCCGCCTGCCTTCGGATTCCCTGGGCGATCAAGCGTTGTGGCACCCGCACTCCTTGAGCTCGGCTCATCAGGAAGCTCCGTCGGACGAGACACCTCGAGTTTCAAGTGATTACTCTCAACCTCGGCCTTCAAACTGGTTCCGAGGAGCCGATCGGCGACTTCCCCAGAATTTCGACCCTGCTCGAAGAGCTCCTGCCGGTTTGGAACCTTGTCAGCAACGATTGGGTAGCTCTTGCCTTCGGTGGGACTGATTTCGATCACCGGGTGCATCCCGAGTCGCTTTCCCGTATGAAGCCCTAACGTAAAAAGAAATAGCCCCCCCACCCCAGCCAATAAGAACAAAGTGGTCACTTCGCGGCTATCGTAAATATACAGGGGGTGCTGTTTCTGCATGGATTCTCTCCCGAATGTCTCATTCCATTTAAGCGTTTTTTCGGTCGCGCCGTCAAATTCGAGAAAAGAACCTAAGACCGGATTTCGGCACTTTTGATCAGATATTGTTGAATGACGGTAAAATTTGCCCAGCTTGAGGAGGCACGGATCTTTCATTGGGGGTCGTCGAATAACCCCTCAGTCGAAAGGACTGTCATGACAACCTGGATTCAGTCTCAGTTGATTTTTCGCCACCGCAATCCCTCCCTCGATTTCCCCAGTCTCAAGGATCAACGAGGTCAAGGATTGACTGAATACTTAGTCCTAATCCTACTCATCGCTGTTTTATCGATCGCAGCCGTCCGCTCGTTGGGCGGTACCATTCGGTCCAAAATTCAGCTCGCACAGAGGCATATCAATAGTGATGTCTCACTCGAGGATCGAGATTGAGAAAGCGTCACCGAGCGTTTCCAAGTCCCTCTTCGTCGGCCTGGCCAAAGATCAAAGGCCAGGCCCTCGTAGAGACAGCCGGGGCGATGCTCATCCTTTGTGGAATAGTTTGGGGTGGAGTTCGATTCCTCAAGCTTGAATGGAACCGGCTGTCCTGCGCTCATCAAATCTTCGAAACGACGCTCCGAGAAGCGCTCGGAGAGAGCCGGACAAGGAATTCGATTTATGTGCATGAACAAGCCGATGGTTTTGAGGGAGAGCTCCCCTGTGGAGAGGGGCACGAGCGCTTTTCTTTTAGAAAACTGGAATAGGCAATTTACCCCATTCTTTCGAGCGAATCTTCGCGGGTTTCACCTGTCACAATCGGGAGCGGTTACGGTTCCACTCATTCTTCTTTGTTGTGCCTTCAGCCTCTTTGGATTCGGAACTTGGAGCCTTTTCCGGCACGAGCGCAGAACCCAAGAGCTCCAGCTTCGTTTACTCGATTGCGTGGGAGGCGAGGCTCTGAGCCTCAAGGCGCTCAATCATCAAATCGAAGTGACCAATATTGAGATCAGAACGACACGAGTAGCCCTTGCCGCGCTCGGGATAGAACCGAGCACTCAAACGCTCCTGCGAGAAATGCTCTTCGTACTCACGGCAGCTCAAAACGCTGCGATCTCAATCTGGAAATTACGATCCCACGCCTGGCGTTTTAGCCGAGCCTGCCGAAAAATCTCCGCTCACGCTTGGTTCACAGAGTACCCGTCGCCCGATTGGTCACGCCCTCCGCCGGATCTCCTCGGACCGATGCCACTTGAAGAAGCCGGACAGCCGAAAAACTCATTCCGATTTTCAATCGAAGGATTCCGATTCGGAGCAAAGAGAAGAGCAGCAGCTGAAGTCTACCGGCCAACTCAAAAGGAGAGCCTCTTCGATGAAGCACCTACTTGGAGTGCGAGATGGTCACCTCGCTACCCGTATTCAGGCCAGATCAGTCGTTCACTCTAGTTCCGGACAGGCACTCTTGGAGACATTGATATGGATACCCCTTTTTGTCGCTCTCTTGCTCGGTTTGGCGAAAGGTTTTCGAAACGAGCGCACCGAATTATACAAGCTTCACGAATCAATCCCAATCTCCAGCCGGAGCAAAAAATCTGGATCAATCGAGTTCTGACGGCACTGAGCCTTTTGATTTTTTCCCTCCTCACGGGGATGGCTGCCCATGAGCAATCTCAGGAAAATGCGATGAAGGAATGGGAGTCTCACCACCTCCCGTCGCTCGGACTCTGGCAGGCGACTTTGAACTCTCTAGGCTACACGCCAATCCTGACCCCTGCGATCCGGGGCCGCCTTCTACGGACCCACCCCGGAAACTGGAGTCTCAGTGGCGAAGCATGGACCGCAGAAATCACATCCCCGCTGGGACGCCAGACGCGATGGCTGACGCTCGTCCAGCCTTCGGGCCCACGAGAAGAACCAGGCGAAGTGCTCATTTTTGCAGCAACGAACGAATGCCCTGAACTCAAGCAGGCGCCACGAAAGAAGCGAAAGTCGAATAAACACAGCGATTTAGTACTCATATCATCCCAGGACCCAGTAGCCCCCCAGGGCTTAGCAATGAAGTGGAAACCCGCCGGGCAAGGCTGGGGAGCGCTTCAATCCCTCCTCACACGAGGAGAGCTTCGACCGGCCGATTGCGAGCCCGAATCCAGCCGAGGAGGCCAAAATCCGACCCGCAGAATAGGAATTTCCGATTCGCGTGCCCTCCGCTATTGACACCCGGCGTCCTCCTCCGCTTTAGTCTGCCCAAACTATGAAAAAACATTCGATTCTCACAGTCGGTTCGATGGCCTTCGACTCCGTAGAAACTCCTGCAGGGAAAGCAGAGAAAGTCCTCGGCGGATCAGTGAACTATTTCTCGGTCGCTGCCTCTTTCTTCGCACCGGTCGAAGTGGTCGGCGTCGTCGGCGAGGACTTTCCTCGCTCCCACCTGGACTGGATGAGTCACCGAAAGATCGATATCACGGGTGTGGAAGTGGTCAGTGGTCAGACTTTCCACTGGGTCGGTAGCTACGATGGCAATATGAACGAAGCGAAGACCCTCTCGACCCGCTTAAACGTTTTCGAACACTTTGATCCTAAACTCTCTCCGAACCACCGGGAAGCTTCTTACCTCTTCCTCGCGAACATCGACCCCGTCCTTCAACAGCGGGTGCTTGACCAAGTTCAGGGCAACAAACTCGTCGCTTGCGACAGCATGAACTTCTGGATCACCGGGAAGCCCGAAGAGCTTCGTAAGACGCTCCGTCGTGTAGACATTCTTTCCATCAATGAAGGCGAAGCCTATTTGCTCACCGGCGAGCGGAACATCCCGAAGGCCGCCGCAAAAATCCGCGATATGGGACCCCAAGTCATCATTGTGAAACGCGGCGAGTATGGCGCGATGCTCTTTACGCCTTCGACTGTTTTCATTGCCCCAGCGTTTCCAGTGGATCGCGTCGTTGACCCGACGGGCGCAGGTGACAGCTTCGCAGGCGCCTTCATGGGCTTCCTCGCCGAAGCGGGTGCCGATCGTACTTGGGCGAGAGATGATGCTGCAAAATGGGACCAGACGCTTCGCCGCGCGGTACTCGCAGGTTGCACGATGGCAAGTTTCACGGTCGAAGACTTCAGCCTCCATCGCTTAATGCGCCTTGAGGCCCATGAGCTTGTGGAGCGCCAAAAGCAGCTCCTCCGCATGGTTACGATCTGAATTACCCAGGCGTGCGCTAGTTAAGCCAGATCGGCGCACTCTAGGGTAAGAAACGAACCTCTAGAAAATTGCCTCAGCTTGGATGGAGTCCAACTGAGGCAATTTTTTTTCATCTCGCCCCGCTGCAACCCAGGAACTCCTGAGGCTCCCCAAAAACTCTTTTTGAAACCGAGCCTTGGTGAAATGGGCAGCGCGTGCGCGGCACTCGGACTCCTCAAGAACCACTGCTCCACTTTCGAGTCGAGTAATCGCGTCCATGAGCGCCTCGACCGTCTGAGGCGTAAAAAAGATCCCTGACTTTTCAGTCACCGTCTCTGCCGCTCCCCCCTCACCGTAAGCGATGACCGGACATCCAGCCGCCATCGCTTCTACTGGCGTGATTCCAAAATCTTCCAAACCCGGAAAAACAAAAGCCCGTGCCTTCGACAAAAGGTCAGTGACGGCTTCATTCGACAAGGATCCAAGAAACTCAATCGTCGGACCTGCGAGAGAACGAAGACGCGCTTCATCCTGGCCTGAACCCACAATCAGCAGGGGCAACTTCAAGCGGTTAAATGCTTCAATGGCGAGATCGACGCGCTTATAGGGAGCGAACGCTCCTACCATAATATAATTTCGACCGGCTGTATGCGGCCTCGAGAAACGAGACAAATCGGCAAAGGGATGAACGACATCCGACTCGCGTCCCCAGAACTCTTTGACTCGCGCCGAAATAAAATGGCTATTGCAAATGAGATGATCGACCCGATCCACACGGGAAGTTTCACGGTCCCAAGCTTGAAGCTGCCCACGGACTAAACGGGCGGCTATTCGTACAGGCCATGACGCGCGCCCAGGACCAAAGTAATCGGCATATCGGTCCCAGATATAACGCATGGGTGCATGGATATACGAGACATGAAAAGCACCTGGCGCCTTGCGAACGCCCTTCGCAACGCAATGAGAAGAAGAGAGAATGAGATCAAACCCGGCGAGATCAAGCTTCTCAATCGCTTGCGGCATTAAGGGTAAGAAATGGCGATAACGACTCACGGCTCCGGGAATCTTCTGTAAAAAACTGGTATGCAGTTTTGGCTTCCGAAGGGCGCGCGAAATCTTCCCGGGCTCGGCAACCAGCGTGAACAGCTCGGCGTTAGGAAAGAGCTCAAGAATCGCTTCCAAAACGGCTTCGCCGCCTCGCATGCCATTCAACCAATCATGTACGATTGCAACTCGCATGGAATCCATGAACTCTACCTCAAGGCCGGCTTTGACGTGAGGGCCTGTGTGATCTCGGCGATCCAAGATTCTCCAAGTTGTGCTTGAGTATATCGACTGAGCAGTCGCTTGCTCTCAGCGTGGTCCGGCCTCTTCAAGGGCTTCCTTGCAAGTTCATCCAGTGCGGCCACCCAAGCTGCCTGACTCCCTGGCTCGGTCACCCAGCGAATGCAAGCCGGATCGACTTTCTCCATCCCCTCGCGATGAGGAGGAATGCCGGAAACACAGACGGGTGTTCCATTGGCAATGGCCTCAACAGGGGGCAAACCAAAACCCTCGTACAAAGATGGAAAAACCAAAGTATGAGCGGACTTCATCAAGATCGCGGCGTCCCGCGAGCGAAGACCACCTAAGTACTTCACTCCCTTCACTGCGCCATCAAGAGGTGCGGGGAAACTCACTGCCAGCGGAATAGGATCATTTCCCCGCTCCACTTCCCAGTCGGCCCACTCGCGCCAAGCACGAATCAAGAGATCGGAATTTTTATGGGGCTTTGGATTCGTCAGCAGGAAAAAGTAACGCTCTTTTTCAAGACCCACTTGGCGAAGACCGCCGAGGATTTCATTCTCAGAAAACTCGGCAACTCCCGCTTCGTCGACCGCATTTCGAGCCAATGCGATGGCGTCGCGAGGAAGTTTAAGCCATCCGGTTAGCTCGCGTCTGGAGAAATCAGAGACGGTCAACACTCGACGTGCTCGCCGTGCAAAGGGACGAAGAATATTTCGATAATAAAGCTTCTGAGTGAACCCGCCCCATTTCAAATGGTTTAAATCATGGATAGCGATCAACCAGGGACAGGGCATTAAAAATGAGATCACACTGGAGAAAGTGGTCGAGACCCACAAGCGCGCGCGAGCTTTTCTGAGGAGTTGCGGAATGAGAACGAGCTCCCTCGGGCTGAGAAACTCTAAATCAGTCTCCAAATACTCAAGGTCGAGGAGACCTAATCGCTTTAAGCGGAGAATACCGGATTCCCGGACCAAAAAAACGGGCCGCCAAGGAAGCTGAGAAAGCCCTTTCGAAAGGGCTGCTGCCAATTGGGTTTGGTAGGTCGTAAATCCACCACCGGCCTCACCGACTAACCTCGCATCAATCAGGACGATCGGCCGCGGATCCGCCTGACGGGAGGAGTCTGGGAGCGAGGACTCTGGCCCATCTCCGACCTTGCGAAAATGCACACCGGCTGAAGTTGACATTCTTGACAGATTTCCACACGGAAGCGCTTTTGGCAAAGGTCCAAGATCCCTAATCGTGCGAGCGCGAAATCATAGCGCACAGGATCTTCTTGTGAACTTAAGCGAAGCGCCGCAGTGACTTCGAGGGCAGCAGCCCAGCCCAAGTTTTTCCTCGAAGTGAGCCCCAAATAACGCGAAATGCGGCCTGTATGAGTATCAAGTGGAATCACCAACTGGTGCGCCTGGAGCGCCTTTCCGTCCGGGAACCTCTGTGCGAGGGCCGAGCCCGCAGTCCAAAGGCCGGGATCCACACGGTCCTTGCGTCCCATCCATCGCAAGAACATGCACCAGCGCTTGCAACAACTGCCCTGCGCCGGAGCACTGAGGAAATGCCCAAATGATCGACTTCTTGCGACTTCCAGATCGAGCTCGGCCGCCCAAGCCTTCCAATCACTCAGCAAAGAATCCAAAGCGTGAGTGATATCAACATCGCTTTGAGTCAATCCGCGAATAAAATGGGCCCCAAGCGACCCGTGCTCTCTCCAAGATCGCTCGAGGAGTCTGAAGAGCAGGAGCACATCTTTCCCCTGATGAAATCGATGCACAAAGCCTTGGAGATCCTGGGCCGCGCGCTTCAGCCCGGGCGGATGACCGAGGCTCCGCACCCAGAGCTCAAGACGGCCGGATTCACTCCGCATCACTCGACCCAAGAAATCTTCGATCGACTTTCGAATCTGGACGACATTTCCGTAGGCCAGCTGAGCGGCAATGAGGGCGATGGCTTCCTGCTCGAAGGGACGGCTGCTTCGATAGACGAATTCGAGAGGATCGCTCCCCAAGCGCTCTGGGCGATGGTACCTCTCAAAAACTCCGTCCAAAAAAGGAGCGAACCCTTGCCCGGGAAGTTTTTGCGTGCGGGTTTTTGAAGATCCAGCTTTCTTCACTTTTGTTTCCTTGCCCGACTCCTCACCCTCGTGAGACATCCTCAACTCAGGGAAAAAAGAGCCAAAACCACCATGAAACGAACCCGCTTGAGTTTCAACTGCTCAGCCCTGAAGTTCGACGGAAGCCGACCCACTTCGGCGCCGACATTGCTATTTCTTGTGCTCAGCCTCGGGATTCAAATCGGGGCCATGCCTACTCAGGCTCAAACGCCTAGCCCCACACCCAGTGCAAGCGTTCAGACTGCCCGAAAAACACCACCTCGAAGTATTCCCCAGACCACGATCGAACGAGAAGAAGGCAAAATTCCGAAGAGCCCTTCGGCGCCACCGCCCCTCTGGCAGCAGGTCCCCGTTCACAGCGAACGGTGTCGGCGTACTTACATCTACAGAGGCGAGATGCTGGGCTGCGACTCGGTCGTCTCAACCGACGCTTCTGGGCTCAGATCGATTCTAGGAAATACCCCGGAAGCCCTAGTCGAACTTGGAGCATATCAACAAGGGAGGAGAAGCATTCGGCGACTCGCCTACTTAGGAACGGGCGGTCTGCTCCTCGCATTTTTGGGTCCGTCGATTGCCCGCTCGATCGGGGACGCTAAGACAAGCTCGGTCCTTGCGAGTGTCTGCACTTTCGGTGGAATCGGGCTCACCGGCGGGGTCGTGGTCTTGGGAGGCCTTTCCCTTCAAAACAACGAGCGCCACCTTCAGAAAGCAGTCGATCTCTACAACCAGGCGAACCCCAAGGATCCGATTCAACTTCAGTTTTCAACAAGCTTTTCTTTCTGAACCGGCCAGAGCCGGAAGCGAGGGAACCATGGCAAAAAGAACTGACCTCCGCCGAATCCTCCTCATCGGCAGTGGCCCAATCGTGATCGGGCAGGCCTGTGAATTCGATTACTCAGGAACTCAGGCACTCAAGGCCCTGAAGGAAGAGGGATTCGAAGTCATCTTGGTGAACTCGAATCCGGCCACGATCATGACAGATCCGGGCGTAGCCGATCAAACTTATATCGAACCTCTGACTCCGGAGTTTTTAGAGCGGATCATCGAGATTGAAAGGCCAGATGCGATTTTGCCGACGATGGGTGGGCAAACTGCCCTCAATCTCGCCATGGAACTTCACCGACGGGGAACTTTGAAACGCTTCGGCGTCGAACTTTTGGGGGCCAGTCCTGAAGCCATCCACAAGGCCGAAGACCGCGATGCTTTCAAGAAGACCATGGACACGATTGGAATTGCGAGCGCACGCTCGAGAGTCGCCGGTTCAAAAAAGCAGGGACAGGAAATCCTCCAAGAATTCGGACTTCCCTTGATCCTCCGGCCCTCGTTCACTCTGGGCGGGGAAGGTGGAGGGGCTGCGTTCACGGAAGAAGAGTTTTACGAAATGCTGGATCGCGCACTCTTCCTTTCGCCCACCGGCGAAGTCCTGGTGGAGGAAAGTTTACTCGGATGGAAGGAGTACGAGCTCGAGGTAGTCCGCGACCGTAAGGACCAGGTCATCATTGTCTGCTCGATCGAAAACGTCGACCCGATGGGAGTCCATACCGGGGACTCGATCACAGTAGCGCCGGCCCAAACTCTCACCGACCGTGAATATCAGGAGCTGCGGAATCAGGCGATCCGGATTATCCGCGCAATTGGTGTGGAGACCGGCGGGAGCAATGTTCAGTTTGCCGTCAATCCGCGCGACGGACGCGTCATCGTGATCGAAATGAATCCGCGCGTTTCCCGATCCAGTGCCCTGGCCTCCAAGGCAACCGGATTCCCGATTGCGAGGATCGCAGCTAAACTCGCAGTCGGATATCACCTTGATGAACTCACGAACGAAATCACGGGCACCACTCCCGCAGGCTTTGAGCCTTCGATTGACTACATCGTTACAAAAATCCCTCGCTTCGATTTTGAAAAATTCCGCCCCACTCAGCCCATACTCACCACCCAGATGAAGTCCGTCGGAGAAGTCATGGCGATGGGCTCTTCGTTCGAAGAGTCCCTCTCAAAAGCACTAGCGGGCCTGGAAATTGATCCGCCGTGGCTCGCTCCTCTCTCGAAATTGAAATCGCTTCCTGAGGCCCCTTCCGACCTCCCTCCGGATTCAGTACGTTGGGATCTTCTCGAAAGACCGACGCCTTTTCGCCTCTGGGCCGTTGCCGACGCTATTCGGAAAGAGACCTCACTTCTTGATATTGCTCATCGATCAGGAATTGACCCTTGGTTCTTAGAGCGGATCGCGCACTTTCTTAAAATCGAGAATGAATTGAAGGCGATCGATGGTCTTATACCGGTACCTTTGTTAAATCGCGCAAAACGCCTGGGCTGGACGGACCGAGCGCTCTCACAACTCCTGGGACGGCCCGAAATCGAAATCCGGTCGCTTCGTGAGAAAGAAAATATTCACGCCGCATTCCTCAGTGTCGATACTTGCGCTGCGGAATTTGAGGCCAAAACGCCTTACCATTATAGTTCGTACTCCGGCTCGAATGAAGCGAGACCAACGGAGCGACCAAAAGTCCTCGTCATCGGGGGTGGTCCGAATCGAATCGGGCAGGGAATTGAGTTCGACTACTGTTGTGTTCACGCCGCCCAAGAGCTGCGGGCCATGGGCTATGAAGCCATCATGGTGAACTCGAACCCCGAAACAGTGAGCACCGACTTTGATATCTCGGACAAACTCTATTTCGAGCCTCTGACCGTCGAGCACATTTTGAATATCGCGAGGCTCGAAAAGCCGATCGGCGCTATCGTCCAGTTCGGCGGCCAGACCCCCTTAAAACTCGCTCACGCACTCGAAGCGGGCGGACTCAAGATTTTGGGCACCTCGGTCGAAAG
>CANMSW010000038.1 GCA_947500275.1 Bacteriovoracaceae bacterium
CAGACAGGCAATTTAGATGAAGTCGGAATTCAGAAGTCGATTGAAGGGAAGGAGACTTGGGAGCAAATCCTGAAGCGCCAGGCCTTCATCGTGGAAGAAATCGATCGGCAGAAAAAACTGACCGAGGACCTCAAAACCAAAATTCTGAGTACTTTCCAACTCGATCAGCTCGAGGACCTCTACCTTCCCTACAAGCAAAAACGGAAAACGAAGGCGACTCTTGCGAAAGAGGCAGGCCTTGAGCCGCTGGCAGAGTGGATCTGGAGTTGCGGCCATGGAACCGAGAAGCCGCAAGAGGGTCAAACCCTAGACATTTGGGCGCTGACTTTTAAAAATGACGAAAAAGGAATTACCGACGCGCAGAAGGCCATCGATGGCGCTCAAGATATCATCATTGAGCGGCTTTCTGAAACTCAGGACCTGCGGCAGCTCATTCGGAGCGCCCTCTTTGAACGTGGAAATGTTCGAACCGGTAAGGGTGAGAAAGCCAAACAGAATAGTAAGTTCGAATTGTACTTCGAGCATCACGAAACAGTGGCGTCCCTTCAGCAGCCTCAGAATTCACACCGATACCTTGCCATGCGTCGCGGCTGGATGGAAGAAGAGCTGACTCTTTCTCTGGGCGGAAATCCAGGCGACGAATCGTTCGAGAAAGAGATTCAGAGTTCTTTCGAAGGTGCCGCTTGCACGGTCCCGAGCTCTCCAGGGGGATCTGTGCTGATGAAGGCAGCCCGCTTGGCGTACAAAGCGCACGTATTCCCGAGTATCGAAAGCGAAGTTCATAAGGCGCTGAAACAAGTCGCAGATGAAGCGGCCATCCATGTGTTCGCCGAGAACGTCCGCAAGCTTCTCTTGGCTTCGCCGTACGGCGCAAAAGCAGTGTTGGGTGTTGATCCGGGAATTCGTACCGGTTGTAAAGTTGTCGTTCTCGATCAGTCCGGTCGCTATATCGCAAGCACCGTGATGCATCTGCAGTCGGCTGATGGCAAAAAACAAGCGCAGGGCATGTTGGGAGAGGTTCTCAAGAACGGGCAAGTCCAAGCCATTGCGGTTGGTAACGGCACCGCAGGTCGCGAAACCGAGATTTTCTTGCGCCAGGCCGTGAAAGAACTCGGTTCATCCGTTCCGGTTGTGATGGTGAACGAAGCCGGAGCCAGCGTTTACAGCGCAAGCGAAGTAGCCCGGGAAGAGTTTCCAGATCTCGATGTCACCGTTCGGGGCGCGATTTCGATCGGACGCCGCCTCCAGGATCCGTTGGCTGAACTCGTGAAGATCGATCCGAAATCGATTGGTGTGGGTCAATACCAGCACGATGTTTCTCAGCCCGCGCTGAAGAAAAGCCTCGAGCACGTCGTGGATAGCTGCGTGAACCAGGTCGGGGTTGATCTCAATACGGCGTCGCTTCATTTGCTGGCTCACGTCGCAGGAATTGGTCCAGGTTTGGCCAAGGCGATTGTCGAACACCGGGGTGAAAAAGGGTTGTTCAAGACTCGGGATCAGCTTCTCGAGGTTTCGCGGTTTTCTAAAAAGGTTTTCGAACAAGCCGCGGGCTTTCTTCGCATCCCGGGCGCTGAAAACCCACTCGAAAACACGGGTGTTCACCCTGAGCGATATTCGTTGCTTCAAGATTTAGCGACGAACATCGGGAAGCGCGTTTCCGACCTACTGGGCGACGGCGTCTCGTTGATCAAGTCGAATAAGGATTTTCGCGATAAAGTGGGCGAGTTCACTTTCGCGGATATCGTGAATGAATTAGCGAAGCCAGGGCGTGATCCTCGAGATGCTTTCGTGTCATTTCAGTTTCGCGAAGATATCTCTGAAGTGAAAGACCTTAAGATCGGCATGATTTGTCCAGGGATTGTGACGAACGTGACGAACTTTGGCGCCTTCGTTGATATCGGTGTTCACCAAGATGGACTGGTTCATATTTCGCAATTGAGCACTAAGTTCATTAAGGACCCAAGAGAAGCGGTCAGTCCTGGCGATCATGTGAAAGTGAAAGTCATGGAAGTGAACCTCGACAAGAATCAGATCTCGCTCTCGATTCGACAGGCGCAAGAGGGGCCCGGAGTCGGAGCGACTCGAGCGCCACAACCGCCTGCCTCCGGACAACGGCGCGACGATCATCGGGCCGGCGGCCAAGGCCGTCCGTCCGGTCAGGGTGGATTCGGAGGGGGCGATCGGAACCGGCCATTGCCTCGTCCAGGTCAGGGCGGCGGTATGCCTCAAGGTCGGCCGCAGGCACCTAAGCCCCAGCCCGCTTTCAATAATCCGTTCGCGGCTTTGGCTTCGATGAAGAAAGATCTCAAAGCGCGTTAACGAAGCAGGGTTCAGTTGCGCAGTTTTTCTAGAAAGAACTGCGCAATTTCACCTGCATAAGTCAGTTCGGTCCAGACGACCGTTCCCAAGTGTCCCGACGCGATATCGGTTCTCTTTGGTTTTCCCCAGTGCTGCCACAGTTCGATCTGGACCGGGGTCGGCACTGTTGTGTCTTCTGTCGCGATCACCATCCAAGTTCGGGCCGAAATTTCGGGACGAGTCCAATCGGACGCGTTGATCGTGATCGCGCGGGAAAGAAACTCCCGGTATTCTTCGCGGGTCGCGAGATTGTACTTTTTCATTCGCTCGTTACGAAGCCGAACGAGGATCTCCTGATCGCTGCCGGCGAGAGTTTCTAGGACGTTGCCACCCGCGACCGTTGTGACCATGGCGTCTAAGCGTGGGTCCACTCCTGCGGCTGTCGAAGCGATGATTCCACCGAGTGAGGTTCCGTAAATTCCTGCTCTTTCGATCCCAAAGAAGCTCAGAGTCTGACGTACGGCCGCGACACCTCGCAAGCTGCCTCGGTCATGCGTTGAGGGATCGAGTTCCTGTTCCAGGTCTCCCGTCCATCCCTCTAAGAGCAGCGTTCGGATTCCTGACTCACAGAAGATTTTCATTAAGCGGTCGTCCAGAATTGTTCCGCCACCCGTGGGGGGGAGGATGACGACGGTGGGGGTGCCTTTGGTCTCCGGTACTGGACGGGCTTTTTTGATTCGGATGGCCAGACTCTTGAATTGCCCGGCCGGGTCAGTTCCGTTGAGTGTCCAGCTTGTGACTTGGCAGCCGGATCGGGCCCAGAGTGGGCTAAACTGATAGTCCGTTACTGCATTTCTTGGGTCGGTCCCCTGTTCAAGCAATTCGACTGCCAAGGGGGTGCCGGGCGTTTGCGCCCAGGAAAGGGACGAGCTGAGGAGGAGTACGCTCAAGAGTAAGGACATGCGAGCGTGTGTAGATGGGAACAGATATCAGAGTCAAATGACGGTTGAGTGATTCTTGAACTATGAGAAAAAAAAGGGGGGAGTCGATTCGAGGATCGAAGCGAATGAGTGCGGAGGTTTTGGAAGTGCTTGAGCGATTTCAGCGTAAAAAACTAACGCAAAAACCCCGCCTCGATTTTATCGAGGCGGGGTTCATGATTTTCAAAAGAATCGAAAATTAAGCGTTTTTAGCTGCGCCGCGAGCAGCTTTTTTCTCGGTGCGGAGCTTAACGTAAGCATCGATGGTATCGAGGGTTACGCTATGTGGGCGAATTTGATCGCCGCTCACTACCGAGTTGGTCCAGGTGACTGGATCGAGCTGATATGCTGCCGAGTAACGGCGCATGTTACGACGACTGCGCGAAACTTTTTTCTTAGGAACTGCCATGGGAACCGCCTGCCTTTCGAATACTTCGAAAAATAAGCCACCCGGTCGGCACGTGATGGCCTGAGGGTAGCAGAACAACAAAACAAGAATTGGTCCGGACCCTAACCCGAAAAACTGTGGGTTGCAACCCAGTCCTTCAGAGGTGTAAGGGCAGCCTTGAGAATGATGAACGAGAATTCGCTGATTTCCTTTCGCCCCTACCTGCTCGATCCCGTCCCCGTGACGGTCTTTACAGGCTTGCCCGGGGTGGGCAAAACGGCGCTGATTACTCGAATCACCCAATATTTAGCGGACTTACCGAATCCACGGCGGGCGCAGGCCCTTTCCGATCCTGGGCTTTTTCAGGCGGATACCTCTTGTTCACATTGCGGGACGACGCAAGCCCTTCAGGATGAGCTCAAGCGCAGAATCCGCGAGGAGTGCCCGGATCTTTTCTTTGTCGAGGTCCCCATTGAAGCGGACCCTCGATCTGTCATGAGTTCCTTCTCGGACGATGTGCAGAAGCAATACCAACGGCGCCAGTCTGGAAGTCGGGCACGCCCCACTCGTCCGGCGTCTTTGGATGCACTTGTGACCGTCATCGACGCCTCCACTTTTGTGGCGCGAATGAATTCGCAAAACTCCCTGGGTGCTGACTTTCCCGAGCTCAAAACACTCGAGCCCGAGGCCCTCGGCGATGCGACCGTCGATTTACTTGCGGCGTCGATTGAGCTTTGCGATGTCCTCCTTTTGCATCGCACTGAAGCGCTCACTCCCGAGTTTCTGCTTTCTCTCGAGTCTTGCCTTAGGGCCCTTCAGCCACGCGCAAAAATCGTTAAGGCCGAGCAAGGGCTCGAGCACCTCTGGGTTCCGGAAGTGCTTGATACTCGTCTCTTCGACACCGAAAAAACCGAAGAGTCTTCTACTTGGCGTCAAGCCTTGAAAAAATGTCCTCCCGAAAGTCGAACTGCGCCGGGCAGCGGGCCGGGGCAGTGGCTTCCCGTTGAAATTTGGCCAGGAGCCGATCCGGACCTTTGGTCCGTAGGGATCGTTCGACGGTTTCGTCCCTTTCATCCTCAGCGGTTAGCTGACTCGCTTGATATCTGGACCGATGACCTTCTGAGGACGGTCGGTCAAGTGTGGCTCGCTACCGATGGAACGAACTCTTATCACTTAGGCCAGGTCGGTCCTTCCCCAGTGTTTTTTCATCCGGATGCACCTTGGGCAGTCACTGCGCCCGTGTCAGAACAACTTGAAATGAGGCGCGAAGAGCCCGAGTTAGATCGCATTTGGGATGCGGGACACGGGGATCGTTTTTCGGAAGTCGTGCTTGTGGGCCCACGGAGTGTGATTCAATCTGCAGTGGAAGAGTTGGATCGATGTCTCCTGACGGATCTTGAGATGCAAAGTGAATGGAGCCGACTCGAGGATCCGTTCTTCGAAGAGATCCAAGCGCAAGAACGCAAGGAGCTTGAAGTCACGCTGCAGCGTGGAAAGTCGAGCTTAAGGCCAACCAAAGAGAGGAAAGATGTCCCTTGGTTGCGATTAGTACCCACGGAAGCGAGCACTGAGTCGAACCCGAATTGAATTGGGTTTTTCTAGAATAAAAAAAATTGGATCGAAAGATACGGCTGACTCTGAATCAACAGAGTCAGCCGTTTTTGTATTCAGGCGTTGAGCTTATTTCTTTTGTGCAGCTTCAACGTTGATCGCGAGTTCGACGTCATCTCCGAGCAGCAAGCTGCCGCTGTCGAGAGTCTTGTTCCAGACAATGCCGTAGTCTTTGCGATTCAGTTTTCCGGTGACACTGAAACCTGCTTTTGTGTTTCCCCATGGGTCTTTTTCGGTGCCCAAGTATTCGCCGGTAAGCGTCTCGGCTTTGGTCACTCCGTGCATGGTGAAGTCGCCTTCGATTTTGAACTTCTTTTTGTCCTTCTTGTCGGCCGTGACTTTCTTGATCACGAACTTCAATTCGGGGTTTTTCGCAGTATCAAAGAATTCAGGTGAGCGAAGATGCTCATCGCGTTTCGCATTGTTGGTGTCGATGCTTGCGGCCTTGATGGCCATTGAGCCGGTGGTTGCTTCAACTTGGGTCGGGTCGAAGTTGAGCTCGCCAGCGAAGTCGCTGAAGCCGCCGTTCACTTTCGCAAGCAAGTGACGAACGGTGAATCCGACGCTCGAATGCGAGGCGTCGACCACATAAGTGGCTGCGAACGAAGGCGCGGAGATGAGCAAAGCCGCTGCAACGCTGAGCGTCTGAGCGAATGTCTGAGTACGTGACATAGAAAGTTCCTTTTCAAGTGAACGAGATTCCTCTCGTGTGTTGTGATGGTTCAACACTACGGGGGAAGGAGGTTCCAGCCAAGAGGTGGCTTTCGGAACGGTGTGTTGCAAATCTAAGAAAATATAGGCTCAAAAATGAGAGTTTCAGAGGGGGGCCCCCTTCCCGAAATAGAATTCCTGCAGTTCAATGCAGGAATCTCTTCTGAGGCGGCAAGCTCGTTGTTCTCGGGATAGAGATGAGAATCCGGGGGGATTTCATGCGCTCGAGTCTAACTCTTTCGAGAGCTTTCTATCGTACATCGGTCACCGTGTTTTCCGGTGCTCTGATCGTTCAATTATTCACTGCCGTCACGGCATCTGCCAGCTCACAAAAAATTTTCCTAAAAGGCGGCAGTTTCTCGCTTCGCGATGAGTCCCCGCGACTCTTACAATTGGGGCAATCCTTAACGGGATCTGCTGCAGCGAAAACCTCCCTTTTTGTTGTTCAGTTTGACCGCGCGCTGACCGAAGCCGATCGCGAATCTTTAGAGTCTCGCGGATTCGAAGTGCTCCGTTACTTGCCAGACAATGCTTGGGTTGTGCGCGGAACTCCGAAGCTCATCCCTTCGCTTCAATCACTTTGGTCGGGTGATATCGGGCGCATGGCGTCCGTTCGGCCAGAGTGGAAATTGGATCCAGCCCTGGGGGAGGTCGTATCCTCTGGTTCGAGTGAGAGCTTTGATCTTTGGTTGACTGCATGGGATTCCAAAGCAGGCCTGGAAATGCGCAAAATGGTAGAACGCACTGCGGATGTGCGGATTCTCTCAGGAGGTGATCGAGATATCGCCGTTCGAGCGCCACTTTCGGTCATTCAGGGGTGGGCGAATTCAGACTCGGTCGAGTGGATTCAAGAGTTACCGATCGTCGTACCTTTGATGATCAATCCACTGGCGGATGGCGAGACGGCTGAGCAGCCTCCGACGAAGCCAGCCCTTACGGGTTACGAGTCCGGAACCAAGTTGATGGGTTTCGAGAAAGCTTGGGAGCGCGGATTCAGTGGACAGGGCCAAGGCGTCGCCGTTGCTGACACGGGGTTGGACACTGGGGACACTCGGTCTCTTCATCAGGATTTTTCCTCTTCGTTTACTAAGGGCTACGTGATGGGTTTGGGTGGCGACACTTGGGGTGACCCTCAAGGACACGGCACTCACGTCATGGGTTCGATCGTCGGCTCTGGCGCGCTTTCGAATGGAAACTTCAAGGGCGGCGCTCACGGCGCCATGTTGCACGCTGAAGGAATGTGGAGCGGCATTTTCAATAACATTATGCCTCCTTCCGATTACGATCAGCTGATGGGGACTCCTTATCGCGCTGGCGCCCGCATTCATTCCAACTCGTGGGGAAGCCCACGCAGTTTGGGTGATTACGACATGAACGCTGCCCGCGTTGACGAGTTCATGTGGAAGAACCCTGATATGCTCGTGATCTTTGCCGCGGGGAATAGCGGCGTGGACGCTGATCAAAACGGTCGAGTGGACGAAGGCTCCATTTCGTCTCCCGGAACCGCGAAAAACGTTCTCACGGTCGGTGCTTCTGAAAACCTTCTGATGGAAGGCGGAATTCAGCGCCCGCATGGCCAGCTTCGGGATGGTGACAAGAAGTGGGGTGTTGAGCCTTTGAAGAGCGATACGCTCTCCAATAATCCGGCCGGGATTGCCGCGTTCAGTTCCCGTGGACCTACGAAAGATGGTCGCTTGAAGCCTGAGATCGTGGCTCCTGGAACGAACATCGTTTCTACGCGTTCACACTATCCTGATGCGACGACGCTCTGGGGTGCTTACGATGAGAACTACTCCTATGCAGGCGGCACCTCGATGGCGACGCCTCTCACTGCAGGGGCAGCCGCGGTCACGCGGGAGTACCTCGTCAAAGCGCGGGGTGTGAATTCTCCTACTGCGGCTCTGATTAAGGGCACTCTGATGCACTCGTCACTTGATCTCTTCCCCGGTCAGTATGGGGATGGTGCTCAACGCGAACTCCCAACGCCTCGTCCAAACGTACACGAAGGTTACGGCCGGGTTGATATGGATCGCTTGACCTCTCTTTCTGCGGAAACCCTTCTTGTAGACGAACGCACAGGTGTTGCGACGGGCGAAGCGAAGTCGTGGGACGTGAGTGCTCCATCTGGCAGTACGGTTCGCGCGACTTTGGTTTGGACGGATGCTCCAGGGGCACCTTCTGCCGGAAAGGCGTTGGTCAATAATCTCGATCTGAACGTCGCTTCGTCTCGAACCGGCTTGGTTCGTGGATCGAGCGATGCGGTGAACAATCACGAGATGGTTGAAATGAAGCGTGTTTCCCCTGGGAAATACACGGTTTCTGTTCGAGGCGTGAACGTGCCATCGGGCCGTGAAGGGAAGCAGCCTTTTGCTCTCCTGATCAGTGTTGAGAAGGCAGTTCGGCGCTGACAACTGAGTCTGTGAGAATGAGAAAGCCCGGATCCAGTAGCTGGATCCGGGCTTTTGTTTTTAGTCCTGATTGAATTCAGTTCTTCGGATAAACGACGCCTTTTTGTCCGGCGCCTTTTCCATCGTTATGGTGATCGGTCCCATCGACTAAGGTGCCGATCGGCTTGATTACGCCTTTTTGACCAGCTTTGATTCCGCCTGGATAAACGACGCCTTTTTGACCCGCTTTCTGGCCACCTTTTTGGCCGCCTTTGAATTCACCTGGGTAGGTGCCTTTTTGATCTGCTTTTTGGCCACCCTTGTGCTCACCTGAGAAGGTACCCTTTTGTCCTGCTTTTTGTCCTGGTTTCGTTTCGCCAGGATACATTCCCTTTTGGCCACCTTTGTGGTCACTTGGGAAGGTTCCTTTTTGGCCGCCTTTGAACTCACCCGGAAGTGTGCCCTTTTGTCCGGCTTTTTGTCCCGGATACGCTGGAAGAACAGTTGGGTAAGGTTTTGGGTGCATTCCTTTTTGTCCAGCACCGTCCCCAATGACGACACCTTTCTGCCCGGCCCCATCACGGTCGTGGTCATGATCATGAGAGGTATCATTTGCAAATGCAGGTGCTGCAGCTTGGGTGATATAGGTCAAAGCTGCAAGGGCTCCGATTGCTAACCCCTTTTTCAAATTCTTATTCCGTTTCAAAGACATGGTGATTCTCCTGGCACTAACGCCACATTCATCGTTTTGAATTAAGGACTCATTGACTGACGCGTCTTTGCCCGGACGAAAATCGGTTCGCTTTGAGCGAAGGTTCCTTTTGGGCTTTTGAAGGCCTGACTAGGGAGTGCTTCTCTCAGGGGAAGTAAGCGAGCGACCTCGCACGGACTTGCGGACGGGTTTGCAACCCAGGTGCCATGTCGAGATCGGAGACGTTGGGTAGGCTTGTGTCAGATGTGGGTTAGCGAAGTCCTCGGAATAAAGGGAGAAAACCTAAGTAGCCTTTTGGTTCAAGATCGCTTAAACTATGGTGCAGTTTCGTTTAAGGGGAAAGCGGTCGACAGGCGGGTGCGGGTGGAAATTTGCACGATGAGTTTTGAAGGGTTTTGATCGGCCCGGGTTGTTAGCCGAAAAATATCGAGGAGCAGAGTATGAAGAGCAATGATCGTCAGGCGGCAGGTGTCATCCTGGTAACCGGAGCAACAGGGCTCATTGGTCGGGCCTTAGTGCTTCGGCTTCTTGAAGACGGACATGAGGTCCGCGTGCTCTCGCGTGACGCGAACCGCGCGGCGTTAACCCTCGGCCTTCCTGTGCAGTGTTTCTCTTGGGCGAATATGAAGACAGAACTACCACCTCGGGAAGCACTCGAGGGTTCTGATATCATTATCCATTTGGCGGGTGAATCGGTGGGCGAGGGGCGCTGGACCACCGATCGAAAGAAAGAAATGGCTGACTCCCGCGTTCTGAGCACGCGCAACCTAGTCGAAGGTATAAAAAAGGTAGGCAAGTCTCCCCAGGCCTTCATTTTAGGGTCTGCGATCGGGGTTTATGGAAACCGTGGTAACGAGGAACTCGATGAGTCTTCCAGTTCGGGGGTAGCGGGTAGTTCGGGATCCGCTTTTCTGACGCAAGTTTGCTTGGACTGGGAGAAAGAACTCTCGCCTTTATCGGGCTTGGGCGTTCCGGCGAGTGTCGTACGAACAGGGATTGTGCTCGCGCGTGACTCAGGCGCACTGGCTAAACTTCTCCCGATTTTTCAGGCAGGCTTAGGTGGCAAAACCGGGTCGGGTCAGCAATGGATGAGCTGGATCCATTTGCGGGATATCGTCGGAATCTTTTCTCATCTTGTTCGTGAAAGACTTGCAGGTCGAGATGTATCAGGAATCTTCAATGGCACGGCGCCCACTCCGGAAACAAACGCAGCGTTCTCCAAAACGCTCGGGGCAGCACTCGGTAAGCCTGCGATTCTTCCTGCGCCTGGCACTGCACTTCAGGTTGGACTCGGGGAAATGGCAGATTTGGTTTTGACTGGGCAAAAGGTTTTGCCCCGGCGCACCGTCGCATCAGGATATAAGTTTGAATTCCCGACTTTGAAAGCCGCTTTGGAAGACCTCTGTGGTGGTCGCCGCAAGGGCGCGGACGTTCTGGAAGCAGTGCAGTGGGTCCCCTTTCCGGTCGAGAAAGTGTTCTCGTTTTTCTGCGACGAGAAAAATCTAGAGCGGCTGACTCCTCCCTTTTTGAGCTTCAATGTGTTGGGGAAGTCGACGGATGAAATTCAAGAGGGAACCCTGATCGACTACCGATTGAAGTTACATGGGCTTCCGATGAAGTGGCGGACGAGAATCGAAAAGTGGAAGCCAAACGAAGCGTTTGTCGATCGACAGCTCAGCGGTCCCTATGCCCGATGGGAGCACACTCACGGATTCAGGCCCCTTCGGGGGGGCACGCTGATGACGGACGAGGTGCTCTACCGATTGCCGATGGGCATGCTCGGGAAAGGTGTCGCGGGTGGCTATGTTCGCGGGGATGTCATGAAAATTTTCGACTACCGACGCGAAATCATTCGTAAGCTTTTTCCTGCGGCTACTTGACGGCTCTGATCGACTGGAGTCGGATGATTGTCATGAAGATCGACGCTCCCTTTGTTTCCGTCCCCGGTCTGAACGGTTTGTTCGTTCGGAATTTGTTCTGCATCGGACGAAATTACGCCGAGCACGCTCGCGAACTGGGGAACGCGATTCCGACCGAGCCCGTCGTTTTTCTGAAGCCTTCGAGTGCGGTGGCTTTTTCTGGCGGGCATATCATTCTGCCGAAAGTGAGCCAGCGGGTAGATCACGAGGTTGAGCTCGTGATTGCGATTGGGAGAGGCGGGGCACAGATCCCGGTTCACGAGGCTTTATCCCACGTGGCCGGCGTAGCGGTCGGAATCGATGTCACTGCGAGAGATCTTCAGGAGCAGGCGAAGAAAAAGGCGCTTCCTTGGGCGGTGGCTAAAGGATTCGATACGTTTGCGGTCTTGGGAGATTTCGCCCCGCTTACGACGGCGAACGGTGCGCTTGAGACGTTCGAGCTTTCCCTTTCGGTGAATGGTGAGAAGCGACAGGGCGGACGAGTCGGAGACATGCTTTTTTCCGTTCCTAAGCTCGTTTCCTACCTCTCCAGCGTGTTTCGGTTAGCGCCCGGGGACCTGATCTACACGGGGACCCCTCCCGGCGTGGCGCCTTTGCTGGCGGGGGATCAGGTGACGGCCGATTTGAGGGACGGAGCCGGTCAGGTCGTTTCCGCGATCCAGGTAGGAGTTCGGGCCGGGGAATAGGACCAGATTTCTAGTGGCCGTCCCTGGGGCCGGTCACAATCGGGTTGCGAAAGCGCCCTTGAGTGCGTATCACTACGGCCATCAACCAAACATTCATCAGGTTTCCTTTTGGGTGTGATTTTCAAAAATGATGCGGAGAGGTGGGTGAGTGGTTGAAACCGCACGCCTCGAAAGCGTGTTAGCCTTAACGGGCTACGAGGGTTCGAATCCCTCCTTCTCCGCCATTTCAACTGCTTAGCAAAATCCAAAAAAATTCAGACTCCGCTTTTCTCGATCTGGGGAAACTTTGGGGAAACTCCGTCTTCTTTTTGCGGCTGAGTATCGGGGGCAGGCTGGCGAGGGCGTGGCTTGAACAACACTACGTTGTCCGCTACCGCGTCCAGGCGCCTTCCTTTGTCGTGCACGTAGCGATCAGTGACGCTGCTGCACGAGTGCGCGAACAGCAGTCTCAGGTCATCGCGGCTCGCCCCGGCGGCCATGTAGAGCTCCGACGAAGAGTGCCGCAGGCCGTGGGTGGAGATCTTCGTCACCTCTGCCTCTCGGCAGTAGCGTTGAAGCGTGAAGAGGTAACCGAAGTATCCTAAGTAGGCCTCGCCCTTCTCCGCCGCGATGTACTCCGTCGTGGCGGTTGGACGTTTGGCCAGGAGATGG
>CANMSW010000039.1 GCA_947500275.1 Bacteriovoracaceae bacterium
AAAAGCGGGCTGCCGCTCCTCAAAAGGATGGCCTCGGGTCGCGAGTGCCCTCGTGGCAGGCGCATTTTAAGTCCATTGAGCTTTACCAAAGGACGTCTTGGTCCTCACAGATCCCAGGCACGTTCTCGATCTGAATGCGCTCGGAAGAGTGGGGCAAATGGAGCGTGCCCGTGAACGTTCCATAAGCTTGAACGAGGTCACTTGAGATCAGTCCGAGGCGATTGATATTACTGAGTCGTGATCGTTCGTGGAACTCGAGTTGGACGGCCAGATCGCTGCTTTCCTCAGAGAAAACTCTCCATTTTTTGCTGTGTCTGCTCTTCTCGAACCGTACCGCGGGGAGGCCGATCAGTTGATCCCGCCACCAGAGAGCATTCTCGTTCATGCCGCCGAGATTATTCCCCCGCGCAAAGTTGAAGCCGATGGGACCATTGGAGTAGTTGCTGGATGCTTTGCCGAGTGCATAGGCCCAGAACCACTGCGTTTTCCGGGGTAAAAAGCCAACGGTGCAGTCGAGGCCGGCGAACCCACCGTCGAGGCTTAAGGTTCGTCCGTCTTTCAGTTGAAGTGAGCCACTGAGAGGGAGACAGGCTGTTTTCACCGTCGACGCCCAGTAGCTAGGTACGGCTTCACCAAGCACAGTGAGCGCAGTAAGAGGCTGAATTTTGAATCGAGCCTGAATGGTGAACCCCGCCTTCGGATCCGTACCTTCGAAAAGGACTTCTCCTTGTTCCTCGCGCATTGAGAAGTGCGATTGAGAAAGAGGGTTTTTGTAGTGGGCTCGGAGACCAGGAAGGGGGCGATCGTTGAGGTGAAATTGAAGTGCGGGGAGAGCGAGCTCAAGGCGCTGATCGGCGCAGCCGGACTCGAGGGATAAGTGTGAGAAAAACTGGGTGATATAACCAAGATCGACGAAGCCTGCGCCGAAAATGAGCTCCGGAGTCGTAAGTGTGAGGAATTGCCAGCGTTTTGGAAGGGGACTGAGGGCGGTTTTTGACTGAAGGAGCGCGAGTGGGTTCGCGGGGCTACTGGGAATCGAAAGTGGGTAGCTTCCGTGGAGTGTTCCTGTCGGGATCAAGCTCGGTTTTTGATTCGATTCCAAGTAGGTGAGGATTTCCACGGGGACCTCGGATGGTGAGAGATGGGGAGGCGCAAAACCTCAGATTCACTGTTGTTTTTGTTCAGTTCCACTGTCTGTATCGCTTGTTCAGTTCCACTGAACGGGGACTTGAGTGACGTTTTCCTCGGAGCGCTGGATGCGGACGAACCCGTTTTGGCGGCCGAATTGAAACACGTCTCGTGTCACTTTCACGTCCATCATGCAGTAGTCGATGATCTTCTGAATCTCGCCCTGCTTCCACCATTCAACAGCCTGAAGTCCATCTGCTGATTTTCCAGTGCCCAAAGTGCCTCGTGCTACTGCTTCGAGCTTCAGGAATCGTTGGCGGGTTAACGCTTCCAAGTCATACATGATATCAAACGCTTCGACGCGTTTGATTTTTAGACCATAGGGTACCAGAACCGGTAAATCGAAACCGCGGATATTGTAGCCGACGACGAGACGCTCTTCGCAAAGCTCGATTAGCTTTGAGAGTTCATGTTCTCGGAACGAGATGAATTCATCCGTGCGACTGTCGTAGGCGCAAGCGATCGACACTCCTAATTTATCGATGTGGTCCCAGCCGCCCACATCCTGGACGAGACGTTGAGTTTCGATGTCGAGTACCAAGAAGTGCCGATTTTTGAGGAACAAGCTCGACGGAATCACATCCTCCGAGAATGGGACGCAGTACCCGTGCTTCCAGAAGGAAGCATTGAGCTTGATGCGTGTGCTTGAACTTTTCGATGAATTCGCGTTCGACATAGTTTTCCGTGGTGAGAGCTTGCACACTCAGTTGGCTAGGGGGGTGCTGTCAAGAACCTCCCGTGTGGATTCATGAGTGCGCGGTGCGCAATGCGCGCAGTTTTGAATTGCCCGAAATGCATGGCTCGTGGTCTTTGGGGAGCTGAACACTTATTCTCAAAACAGCGTTTCCCTCGAGGTTTGCGGGTCATGGTAAAATCTTCTGCTGAGTCCGTTGCCCATCGTTTAGAATCCCGTTTCCGGGAGCGTCACTTGGAGCGATTGAAGCAGCTCGCTCGAATTCCGAGCGTGAGCTTTGATGGGTTTCCTGCTTCTGAAGTTCGAAAGAGCGCGGATGCAGTAGCAGTGATGATGAAAGAGTCGGGTCTTGAGAATGTGAAACTTCTCGAGATCCCGGGGGCGCACCCTTACGTTTATGGGGAGCGACTGAAGGCGAAAGGCGCACCGACCCTGCTTCTTTATGCTCACCATGACGTCCAGCCTGCGGGACAACTGGACCTTTGGAAGACTCCACCGTTCGAGCCTACGCTCGCTCAAGGCCCAGGAGGAGAGCGTCTGTACGGTCGAGGAACGGCCGACGATAAAGCCGGGGTCATTGTCCATTTATCTGCGATCGAGTCCTGGCTTGAAGTTGCAGGCGAGTTACCTGTGAATGTGAAAGTCGTGATCGAGGGCGAGGAGGAAGTGGGGTCCTCGCACTTGACTGAGTTTCTTAAAACTTATCGGAGCCTGCTCGATGCCGATGTTCTGGTTCTGACGGACACGGCGAACTTCGATTGTGGCGTCCCTGCGCTGACAACGGCCTTGAGAGGTTTGGTCGCGGTCGAAGTGGAAGTGCGCGCGCTTACGAAATCGGTGCACTCGGGGATGTGGGGTGGGCCGGTACCGGATCCTGTTTTAGCGCTCTCGAAAATGTTGGGTTCATTGGTCGATGCCGATGGCAAAATTGCGGTTCCCGGGGTTCGCGAGCAGATCAAGCCACTCTCTGAAGCTGAGATCGAGGACATGAAAAAAATTCCCTGGGACGAGGCCGCCTTCCGGGAAGCGTGCGGAATGGTGCCAGGAGCGACTCTCTGGCGCGAAGGTCCGAATCCGATGGGGCAGCTCTGGCGATTCCCGAGCCTTACGGTGACTGCGATTCAAGCGTCCTCGCGTGCCTCTGCTCCAAATGTCATCAACGCGAGCGCCTGGGCCAAAGTCACGATTCGCCTGGCCCCTGATTTGGATCCTAAAAAAGTGACTGATCAGCTCGTTGCCCATTTAAAAGCTCAAACGCCTTGGGGCTTAGAAGTCGATTTCAAAACGGACTGGGGAAATGGGCCTTGGTCCATTGATCCGCGTGGGCCCGCATTTGACGCGGCTACTGCGGCCCTGACAAAAGGGTATGGGCGTGAGCCTCTGAAGATTGGATGTGGTGGAAGTATTCCGTTTGTAGCGCCTTTTGCTGAAGCTTTGGGCGGGGCGCCAGCGCTATTGATCGGAGTCGAGGACCCACACACCAACGCTCATGGCGAGAATGAAAGCCTGCTCGTGAGTGATTTGTTGAAGTCCTGCCTCAGTCAGGTGCATCTTTTTGAAGAGATCGCACACCGTGTGAAGGTTTAAGGGATAAACACTTGAGTTTTTCCAAATGGGGTTCTCTCAAGAGAGAGCCGATTTTGACCCCTGCACCCCCTGGGTGGAGGAGATAGGATAGAGAGTCATGGATTCGACTGTAAATGAACGCGGCGTGAGTGCACCTCGTGTCGAAGGTGGCGATTTCAGCGAAGCGCCGATGTCGATCGTTGAACAAACTTTGCGATCTCAGCGCGAGAGCTGGCGCGAAATTGCGGATCGCTTTTCAAAAATTGGGACCTCCGAGTTTCCGCACGAAGCGCCCAAGCGCATTATTCTTTTCGGTGTGGGCAGTAGCCATCATGCCGCCCGCATGACGGCCTTCGCTTTGCTCCGCGACAAGCTTCGGCAGCGCATTCCGGTGATTGCGTGCCCGAGCACCTCGATTGGGACGGACGTCATTCCTCAGAAAGGCGATTGGACCTTTGCATTCAGTCACCGCGGCGGAACCCCCGTGACTCGCCAAGCGCTCAAAGTATGCGATCAAGTCGGTGCCTTTCCGTTGCTCGTTTGCGGAAAAGACGCACCCGGTGCGCGCGAGATCGAGTCGGCGCGGATGGTTTTGGAAACGGTCGAGATGGAGCGGGTTGAGCCGCACACTTCGTCAGTGACCGGTGCAATCTGTGCAGTCACGACTCTTTTGATGGGCACCAAGGCCGTCGAAGAGTGGGACGCACTTCGGAGTATTGGGAATCCGGACCTCGACTATTTCCGCAGAAAAGCGGGCGAGGGCCCGACCGCTATTGTAGGGGAGTGGGAAGCGGAGTGGATCGCTCGTGAAGGGGCGCTCAAATTCATGGAAATGGCGCGACTCCCGGTACGTGCTTACGGCACGGAGGAGTATTTCCACGGTCCGCGGCAAAGCTTAGGGGAGTACGAGCGCCTTTGGCACGTCTCGCTCGCTCGCGATCCTCGAAATGATGATTTAAAGCCCGAGTATCGAATTGGAGTGTTTGGGTCGACGCCTTTGGCCTGGATTCCGGCCTTGGTGGAACTCCAATGGTTGGCGTTAGCGACGGCTTTTAACCGTGGGATTGACCCCGACGGCCTTAAAGGTTGAGGGAGTTGCCGATCGTAGCCCTCTGCGTTATAGCGGGGGAGTACCCGAGAAGAGACACAGGAGATTCTGATGAGTCAGGCCAAGAGAAAGCCCTATCCGAGTAAGCGGTTATTTAAGAGCGACTTCTTTGAGTCCTTCTCTCATGTTCATCCGTCGGTGCCGGCCATCGTCTATTTGCCAGGTGTCAGCTACCTCCTTTGGAAGTCCGTGGATCAATACCACTGGGGATTTACCGCTCTGTTGGGCTTTGCGATGGTGGGAATTCTCTTTTGGACTTTGACTGAGTATTCGCTTCATCGTTGGGTCTTTCACCTTCGCGTGCCCGGACGTCTGGGTGATCGTTTTCATGAGCTTTTTCACGGGATCCATCACGAGCAAGCGGACGACCCGACCCGATTGGTGATGCCGCCGGTGGTTTCGATCTTGCTGGCGTCTGCGTTTTATCTTGGGTTCGAATCGCTTCTGGGCGCGCGGTCGGCCACGCCGCTTTTCGCGTTCTTCATCGTCGGCTATCTCGGCTACGATTACATCCATTACTACGTGCACCATTTTCAGCCAAAAACGGCTTTAGGTAAGTACTTAAAGAAGAACCACATGCTCCATCACTACGCTGCAGACGAAGCAAAGTGGGGTGTGAGTAATCCTCTTTGGGATCTTGTTTTCAATACCCATAAAATGCCTGAGCGCTTCACCAAGCAGCAGAAAGCCGGAGCATGAAGAACGACGTCCAAAGGAAGTTTGGAATCGCACTGATTCTCGTTGGCTTCATTTGGGTTATATTCCCTCTTTTGACTCCGGTCCTCATGGGAGGGGTCTTTGCGGCTCTTCTCTCTCCTTGGGTAGCGCGGGTGGAGGGGCGTCGAATCAGTCGATCCGTGGCAGCAGGCGTCCTCACCTTAGGGCTCACTCTGCTCTTTCTCTTGCCCGCATCTTTCTTGGTTTTTATCGCAGTGAAGGCCGTTTCCCGTCAGCTTTCAGTTCTGAAGGATTTGCCGGACTCTGGATCGACGGGTTCGATGATCGATGGCTGGATTCACTCACCTCAGGTCGAGGCTTGGCTTTCCCGGGCTTCTGAATGGTTTTCGGTGCCTACCGAGGAAGTGCTCAATACTTTGGGCGGGCTCGCGCGCTCGCTGGGGTTGAAGCTGGCTGACTCGTTGGGTGAGTTCCTCACGCAGCTGCCTGGGTTAACCGTGGCGGCAGTGGTGATGATCATTTCGGTCTATTTTTTTCTGGAAGGCTCGGAAGGACTGGGCCGGTTGACTCGAAAATTGACTGTTTTTGGACCGGGCGAGACGGACCGCTTGATCGGGAAGTTCACAGGCCTTTGCCGGAGCGTTTTGCTGGCCGCTTTCGTGTCGGGACTCGCTCAATGCATGACGTTCGCCGTTGGGCTTTTGGTCTCAAAACACCCGCAGATGGGCTTGGTTTCCTTGCTGGTCCTTTTGACCTCCTTCCTGCCCCTAGTGGGGTCGGCGCCGGTTACCTTCGGGACCACCCTCTACACCTTTCTCGTGATCGGCCGCAGCGAGGGGCTCATCCTTTTGATTTTTGCCGCTGCCGCCTCGTTGGTTGATAATTTTATTCGGCCCGCCGTGCTTCGTGGGGCCGCAAACCTCCATCCTTTGGTGGCTTTTCTATCGGCCTTTGGTGGACTCCAGGTCCTTGGTTTCGCTGGGATTTTTCTTGGGCCGATCCTAGCAGGACTAGCCATCGCGATGGTCGAGGAGCTCGTTGCAGAGGAAGCCTAACCCTGGTCCCTCATTCAGGTTTTCGAAAAGCAGCCCTCCAGTTTTTTTCAGGTTTGTCCGATGCGTCGAGGGAGACGCGGGAGCACCGATGCATCCCGAGGAAGGCAAACTATGGCCTCGCAGAGAAGAGTTTTACTCATCAATCCCAGGTTCCAGGCTTTTTTTCTCCTCTTCATGGGGGGGATGAATGCAGTGCTTTTGGGGGTCGTTTACCTTGCTCAAGCTTACTTTTTCGCTGAGTTCGAGCGTCTAGGGATCACTCTTGGGTTACCATCCGACCATGCCCTCTTTCGTTTCCTGGGTGAGCAGCGAGCCACTTTGAATCAGGTTTTTGCGTTCGTCGCCGGCGTGTCGTTCTGCTTTTCGGTCTTCTTCGGTCTGATCGTTTCGCATCGGATTGCAGGTCCCATGCATCGACTGAAGGCGCATATGATGCGAGTGGCGCTTGGGGCCACCCGTTCGGAAGTTGCGTTCAGGGAAGGGGATTTCTTCCCAGAGGTCGCGCGTGCCTACAATCTACAATTACGTCGCCTCAAGCGGGATCTCGAGCGCATTGCTCTAGCCCGTCTGCCCGAATAGAAGGCAAAAAAGGAATCATCGAGCGCTGCGTGATCGGTGATTCGAGCGTTCCGGCCCTTTTTGTTGATATCGACTGAAAAGTCGGCACCTGGAGACGCGCTCCTAGTGGCTCGCTACGCGGGTTCATTGACAGAAGAGGGGAACCGTTGATTCAATCTGGCCCATGACCCCTCCTTCTCCATCGACATCTGGCTCATCAAAGGGATCGAAAGCGGCTGCAAAAGCAGAGGAAGCTGCCGTCAAGCAGGCGGCCCAAGTGGCTGCGGCATCGGCGAGACCATCCTCAAAAAAGATCACTACGAGCAGCACGGCTGAGTACTTCTCAAAAAACCTCCAGCAAGTGGGCTTTTCCTCCCAGACTAAAGCCGTGCTCACGACTTTGAAAGAAGCAGTCGATAACGCGCTCGACGCCTGCGAGGATCATGGGATTTTACCTGAAGTTAAGGTGACGGTTGAAAAGGCCGGGGCGGGTTCCCTTAAAAATACGGATCAGATCCGGATCCGCGTGGAAGACAACGGTCCAGGGATCGAAGCCGAAGACGCTCCCAAGGTCTTCGGAGAATATTTAGCCTCCTCGAAGTTCGGTCGCGGTCGATGTTCCCGCGGTCAACAAGGGATCGGAATTTCGGCGGCAACCACTTGGGCGCAATTGACGAGCGCAACGGGTGCAAAGGTCACGACCAAAACCAAGCGCATGAGGAAGGCTCTCTCTGCGACGATCGAAGTGGATATTAAGCACAACCAGGGCGTTGTGAAGTCGCGTGAGATGATCGACTGGAACAAAGAACACGGGACGACGGTCGAGTTTTTGATCGATGGCCGGATTCAACTGAATGGCGAAGCGGGGCTCCTGAGTTACTTGAACGGCACTGCGCTCGTGAATCCACATCTGACTCTTCATTACAAGGTGCCTGAGCTGGAATGGCACACCGTCGAGCGGGTAACTAAGGAATTGCCCGAAGTTCCGGAGGCTACTGAGCCCCATCCTCACACGATGAAACTAGGGGAGTTCATTGCGCACTCCCATCTATTTGGTCGAATCAAAGTGAAAGATTGGTTGAAGCGCGGATTTTCTCGGATGAACGAGGGTTCGCTGAAGGATCTGCACGGAGCCGGAATCAAGAACGCTCTTCTGGAGAAATCGGTTGACGCTGCAAATGAGGCCGACTTCAAGGCCCTTTTTATGGCGATCCAGAATATTCAATTAATGGCGCCTTCGACGAAGTCTGTCCTGACGATCGGGGAAGAGGCGCTCGCGAAAAGCATCAAGCGTTTGGGGTCGGTGGACTTCTTCGCGGTCGTGACACGAAAGCCAACGATTTGCGACTTCAAGCCAGTGGAAGTCGAAGTAGCGGTGGCCCGTTTGGAAGATCGTTCGATCGAGGCCGACGCACCTGTTCAGCTCCTTCGGTTTGCAAACCGGGTCCCTCTCCAGTTTGATAAGTCGGCATGCGCGATTGCGCAGGCGATTACTTCAGTCAACTGGCGGGCTTACGGCCTGGGCCAGCCCAAAGAAAGTATGCCTCAGGGGCCCTATATCATCGCTGTAAGTGTGGTCTCGCCGTTCATCAAGTTTAAGAACGCATCGAAGGAAACCATCGACGCTTCGGATGAGCTCGTCGAAGAGATTCGTCGGGCTTTGATTCAAGCCGGGCAGAAACTCTCGAAGCACATTCGAAAAGAGGAAAAAGCAAACGAGCTGGAAGAGAAAATCCGCCACATTGAGCAGTTTGGGCCGATTCTCGTTGAGGGGCTTGCGCGGATTTCGAAGGCTTCGGATGCCCGTAAACTGCGGGCGGAAGAGGGTTTGAGAAAAATTCTCGGACGGGACGCGCGTGCGACTGAGCAAGAACTCAAGAAGGCAAGTGAGCGATTGGAGAATCAAATCGCTAAAGATGCCTCCGTAGACGCCTCCGCGGAAGAGGAAGAAGATCACGAATCAGATTGATCTCGGTCTCTGGGTGGGTGGTCTGAAATGATATTCTTTGATGGGGTAATTTGATTTATGGCGAGCTTACAACAAGAACTTCCAAGAATGAGCCGAGAACTCTGCAGTCGTTTGCTCGCAGATCTCGAAAAAGCAAAGCGTCCGATTCTTTATGCGACGAAGTGTTCGCTCGATAACGCAAATTATAACCATAAAGTGGGCTACCTGACGCCTGGGAGTAAGAAAGTAGCAACCGAGCTCAACGTGAGTTCGGTGAAGAAAATGTCCCGCGCGATCTTCATGCTCGAGATTTTACTTTCCCGCATCGAGACCGGCCAAGTGAACACGAAGCGTGAGTTGTATTATATCGCTAAAGGTTACACGAAGGGCGATGCTCGGATGAAGGCGCTTGATTTTGGCGACCAGGATGAATCCGACTCCACCATCGACTTCATCTGCGAGTTGATGGAGTGCTACCGCGAAGATTTTAACTGCTATGCGAACGATCGCGGGGGCCAGACCTACTCTCAGCAGCTGATCGTGGAAGAAACGATGCCCGATGGAGACAAAGCGGTCATCGAATTGGCAAAGCTCGGAACTGCGGCGTTCCAGCCTAAAAACCGGCCTCAAAGTCTGAAGTTAAAGCTGAAAAAGAAAGTCGACTTCTGTTTGATCGTCGAATCCGAAGGTACTGCGAACACGCTAGTGACCAATGGGTTCACCCGCCGGCACGATTGCATCTTAATCGGTGCTCAGGGGGTCCCTTCGAACGCGGTTCGCGGTTGGTGTAAACTCATCGAAGATCAACTCGATGTTCCGATGTATTTCTTCGGCGATCTGGACGCCTACACGATGCAGAATATTTACCGGACTTTGAAAGCGGGTTCGGCAGCGTCCTTAATTCGAAACAGTGATTATAGCGCGCCGAACGTTCGCTTTCTGGGAGTGCTTCCCGAAGATATCAAGAAGTACGATCTGCTCGATTACCCGGTGAAAGAGAACGATGCTCAAGAGGTGAGGGCACTCAAGAAAGCCGCGGACGCATTGAAGAATGATCCGTTCTTTCACGACAGGCGGAATAAAGGGGTCACGCAAATTCTGAAGTGGCTCCTTGAGCACAAGCGCCGTTGCGAGCAGCAAGCCTACTTCACCGTCGATCCGCGCGATCCGACGATGCCCGAGAAGATCATTATCGAGAAGATCAAGCGCGGGGATTACGTCTAAGTCGATTGGTGCTCCTTTCGGACTTGGCGGTGGGTTGAGTTGCTCCCGTAACTCTTCGTACTCTTCGCTTATTTCATGAGATGAGATACCTACCGAAAGTCAATTGACGCAGTGAGTTACGCGTAGCAAAAGCTCCCCCATCTGAATGGATCAGATGTGAATTTGGAGGTCTTGCTCATGCGTCCGTCATCATCCTTTCGAGTTTTCCGTCGTAAAGAGGCCGTTTTGGCGGCGCTGGGAGGGTTAATCTCTCAGGCTTTCATTCTTCCGCTCGCTGGCCTCTCTCAGGCTGGTGCTGGAAGTACGTTTGAAGTGGGTTCGAAGGTTCATAACGGTGATTTGACCGATTTGACTTCCGAACAGGCCCAGGCGCTCCTTCAGCAGTTAGACTCAGCCGTGAGTGAAACCGTCGCGCAAGATCCTGAAGTGATGGCAGCGATCGCTGAAGCCGTCGAGGAGACCTGGCCTAAGATCGAAAGTGAACTCCCTTCCTCTCCGCCCGTTGTTGAAGGGGAGGAAACTCCAAGTCCTTCACCCTCGGTGGATGGGATTCCTGCTCCAGCGCCAAGTGTCGAAGTGCCGGTCGCTCCTGCACCAGCGCCGAGTGTGGAAGCGCCAGTAGCACCTGCTCCGCAACCTCAACCTTCCACGATTCCTTCAGTGGTACCGTTGCCGCAGCCGAGCGCCTCTCCGGTCGCCCCTGTGGAAAAGCCAGCGAAACCCCCGGTTGAGAAGTCGAAGAAAAAAGCGGGCCCTCGCGAAAGTTGGGAGCGGATCTTCGGTTGGGATTTCGAACTCGGGGTTCCATCGGGTTTGGGAATCGGCATCAACGTGACCCCGGTGCGCCCGATTACGGTGACAGTCGGTGTGAGTACTCCGTTGGGAGTCACGGTCACCGCTAAGGCGGAAGTGACGCTCAATATCCTCCCCATTTTTGTGAACTCGCGTTGGACCCCCACCGTGACGGTTGGATATCGGTACGTCCATTTCACGGGCTTGACGGATGCGGCGATCGACCTCGCGTCGGCCGGAGCCCTCGCGGATTCTGATATTGCTTTTCAGCTCAAGGGAACCGGCCTTCACATGGTCACCGCGATGGCGGGCCTCGAGTACGTCGGACGGAAAGGTTTCCACTTCGGGCTGCGCGCCGGACGCGTAGTCCAGCTTGGCGAGAGCATTGGGCAGACGGACGAAAGCGGCTTGGTTCTTTCGAACTTCCAATCTTGGAGTGTGCTGCTTCTTTTCGGCCGCCGGTATTAATCAAATTTTTAAAACTTGAGACCGAAAGAGGATTTCGAAAATGAAAAACTTAATGAAGAAAAAAAGTGTTCAATCGGTCACTCAGAGTCTGTTGCTGGTGGGGATATGCGTTTCTTTGGGGGCGCTCGTTTCTTGCGTGGCCGAGGATGACTGTATTGATCAATTCGCGTGTGGGTCCGCATCTCGCGGCGTCGTCATGGCGTTGCCTGAGTTTGCCATTCCTTCAATCGGGGACTTACTCCCTCAGATTGAATTGGGTACGAACCAAATCCGCAGTGCTTTGCTGCAAGCGGGTGTGCCATCAGCAGTCTTGAATTCCCTGGGTGTAGATTTTTCAGATTTGGATGCCGTTCTAGATTCGCTCTCAGATGCCGGTGTGACCGTCAATGTGGACGCCGTTGTGGAAGATTTGCTCGTGGATGTCCTTGGGCAAGTGGAAAACGAAGTCAATTCGCAGATCAACTCAAGCATGCCCGAAGGTGGATCGGCTGAAGTGTCCCTGTTGGGGGTCGAGGATCTCGTCGTGGACTTGGTTCCTGGTGATATTGACGGGTCGATTCTGGCGGCGCTCGATCAACTCTCGATGAACGCGAAGCTGAACTTTCCTGTTCCGAGCCTCGAAGAAATGATGACCAAAGAGGGGAACACGTCCGTGGACGTGGAAACTTTGACTTCGATTATTCAATCGATTGAGATTTCCGAGTTGGGGCTTCGTACCTTGGCTCCGACCGAAGGGGTAGTCAGCGAAGTGACTTTACTGAATCCGACTTCTCGCACGGCTGCCTTACGGACGACCTGTGAAAGTGGGCAGACAAAGTTTGACCTGCTTGAGCAAATTATCGTGACCTTGAAGCAGGATGGGGCTGGAGCAACGACTCAATCGCTCTTCAATTACACGGCTCCCACTGGAACAGGGGCTTGTGGCGTGGTTCTGAAGGCGAAGTCCTCAGTAGATCTGTTGGACGCCTTGATTACGGGCGCT
>CANMSW010000040.1 GCA_947500275.1 Bacteriovoracaceae bacterium
ATTTTACGATCTTTGGCTCGCGGGCAATGACTTCAACCAGTTCATCGCTGAAATCATCTGGATAAACGTAGTGAAGGCGGATCCACTCGATGCCTTCCACTTTGCAGAGCTCAGGTAGAAGCTTCACGAGATTATCTTTGTAGCGGCCTTCAATGCCGTAGTGAGTGAGATCCTGGGCGACGAGGTTCAGTTCACGAACCCCCCGTGCTGCTAGCTGTTTTGCCTCATCGACGAGTGATTCGATGGTTCGTGAGCGAACATTGCCCCGAAGTTTTGGAATGATACAGAAAGCACAGCGACGATTACACCCTTCAGAGAGCTTCAAGAAAGCTGTGTAGCTTGGACCGGTATGAACGCGCGGGTCTTTTTCGGTATGAATGAAAGCAGGCTGATCCACATACGAGCGGTTTGGAAGTGGTGCGCCTTCTTCGAGAGCTTTACCGTGTTTATTGAGCAATTCAGTGATGCGGTGATATTGACCGGTGCCGATAAAGAGATCGACTTCAGGCATCTCTTTTTCAAGCTGCTCGGAGTACCGCTGCGACAAGCATCCGGAGGCGACGAGAACTTTGCAGTGACCCGCCTCTTTTTGCTGGGCCATCTCAAGGATGGTCTCGATCGACTCTTCCTTTGAAGCCTGAATGAAGGAGCAAGTGTTGACGATGATCACTTCGGCATCTTCAGGGGACTGAGTGATCGAGTAGCGATCTTTTTCGAGCATCCCCAGCATGACCTGCGAGTCGACGAGGTTCTTCGGGCAGCCTAGGCTCACGAAATAGACAGGCGCCTTAGGAGGGGTGTTCTGGGTTTCAGGGGTACTGCTCTGCATATAAATTCTACTTTCTTTAAATACGGGTCGAAACTCGAGAGGCTCTCACCGATCAGTCGCGGAAATTGCCGTACTGCATGGGGACCTTGATTGCATCTTGCTGCGATCTGAGATGGGCGATGGCGCTTTGAAGGTCGTCCCGGCTCTTACCGGTCACACGAACTTGTTCATCCTGAATTTGCGCCTGAACCTTTAATTTGCTGTCTTTAAGCGAGGCGATAATTTCTTTGGCCTTCTCTTTCGAAATGCCGGCTTGGACGATGACATTCTGTCTGACGCTTCCGCCAAAAGCGCTCTCCGGATCCTTGTATTCGAAGGCCAGGAGGGAAAGGCCGCGCTTGATGCACTTGTTTTGGAAGATATCATTCAACGCGTCGAGCTTTGCTTCCTCGCTCGCCCAGAGACTCACCGTCTTGGCTTTTTGGTCGAGTTTGATTTCGGTTTTGACGCCTTTGAAATCATAACGTTGCGTGAGTTCTTTGACCGCTTGATTGATGGCGTTATCGAGTTCCTGCCAATTCATTTCTGCGGACACGTCAAACGAGGGCATGATGCGGGGCTCCTTTTCGAATCTTGGGCCCTTGCCTTACTGGAATAGTCGAGTAAAGGCAACCCTCAGTTAAGCTTGAGGAAAATCACCTTTCTCGGACGTAAGTAGCTGAAATAACGCAGCGTTTTAAGCGCCCTGAGTCAGGCGGCCCGAATCGGGATTTCGCCTAAGATGTCGGTCATGGCGTAATAGTTGGACGCGACGTGTATGGGGACGACGATGAGGAGACCCAAACCCAGGGTCAGGACGCCCAAGAGATAAAGGACGGCTAGGCCCAAACTATAAGCCAGGTAGGGCCACGCGTTCCGCAGACAGGCATGAAAGCTCGCTTTCATGGCATCCCAGGGTGCCATTCGGTAAAAAACCACAAAGGCAGGAGAAAAGACCTGGGTCATGAGGACCGGTACGCCGAGCATCATCACGAGAAGAGCACCCATCAAAATCAAGGTGAAGAGGGGGGATGTTAAAATCTCCATCGAAGGCGCATCGAGCAGCGACTTCATTTGTGCCGCTTGTTCAGCAAAGGACGCGAGTTCGAATCCTGTGATCGACGCCGTGCCGAGGAGAATGCCGATGTAGAGGAGTGCGCCACCTACGATGGCGAGAGTCATGGCTATGATATTGAGAAGCCCTAAGAGCAGGAGCTTTTCGAAATGTTTTTTGAAGCCATAGAACAAGTCTTCGAGATCAATGCGACCTCGCTGCTGCAAGCCCTGCCAGATCAAAAACGCCCCAGCGACGAGGGCGGGTGACAGAAGCGTCGAGGCAACTGATCCAATGACCGGCACGATCGCCGTTAGCAGCGAGCAAAATCCCATCAGAATGCTCGAAAGAACCGCCATTCCGGGAGCAAGCTTGAACAATTGCCACCCCGCTTTTAGCCAGATGAAGCCGTTTTTCGACGGAAGGCTTCGGATTTGCGGAAAAAGAATCGGCGGCAGACTTTCAGATTGGGTGCTCATGAAATAGAATCTCTCCTCAGGCTACTTAGTCCCTCAGGATTCTACCCCGGCCGATCGCTGGGACGAGTTAGAAAAAAGGTTTAGAAAGAAATTTCCGTCAAAAACAAAGCGCTCGGCGCCTGTGCCGCGTATACTGAGTTAGTTCCACCTGCCACAGACGGGCGGTTCCCTGTGAGCGCAGGTGCAATCGAGTATCCACTGAGGAATCCGATCGCCGCTCCAGCGAGAGTATCCGTGAGCCAGTGAGCATCCGCTCTCATTCTAAAAAATGCGGTGACTGCAGCAAGTCCAAGAGTGGTCGGGCAGACCCAAGCTCCGGAAAGAGGGAGCTCATTTCCCGAGATCGTGGCTGCTTGCATGCAAGCGAGACCCGCTGCGGTAAAGGCAAATGAGGTGTGCCCGCTTGGGAAAGATCGAACGGATTCGGCTGGATTTCCCGGGGAACAAGACCAGGATTCTCCGCCGCCACAAGAGGCCCGTGGGCGTACCCGTGCCGTAACGCGCTTGAGGGTCTCCGTGATGATCCAGTTTACTCCCAAGGCTTGGGCTGTGGTGAAGCCGACCCATTCGCGATCGGAACGACTGAGCCTGGTCTCTTCCGGTTGGTAGGAAGAAAGAAGTGCATTTGAGAGTGGGACTGTTAATGCCAGTGTGAGTGATACATCACTGTAAACTTCGCTCTCGATTCTGGATTCATCTTCTGATCCCCGGAGGGCCGATCTGGCAGCGGTGTCGATCGGATTTTTCCAAGCACTTCCTTCGTTCTGCTGCGGAACAAAATGACTAGCGACGCCCAGCCCCAAGAGCGCCGAGGTGGCGCCCCATGGACGTTCCCAAGAACTGGCTGAAGCGAAGGTTGGAAAAAAGGCGAGGCTGACGACGAGGGTCAGCCACACGTCACCCTTTGCCTTTTTCATGAGGTTCACCTAGGGATCGATCCGGTCAGTGTTGGTCGGCACAATAAAGACGAAAAGCTCGTCCGGGATGTTTGCCCCAATCTCGATTTTTGACAGGGAAATATCAGCGCGATTTCCGCCTCGATGCTCAAGCTTCACTTGAATGATTTCTTTACGAATCGGATCGACTGTAATTTCGGCAGAACGGACACTGCCTGCGGATCCACGGCTTGGAATCAGTCTGAAGTGAGTGGCATCGATGGTCTCGATTTTCATATCGCGAGCGACAGAAAAAGCTCCTGATATCAGAGTTTGAGCAAGTTTACTTTGAACCTGAGATGCTTTTTTCTCGATAATTTGGCCTCGCTCACCCTCGTCGAAGGGCGGGGTGTAGAACCAGAATTTTTTCCCATCGCTGACGAGCAGATTTGAGTCCGGCGCTGTCGTTTCCCAGCGCAGCTTATCCGGACGCTTGATTTCGATCGTTCCGTGAGTCGACTTCACGCGACCCAAGGAGGCGATGAATTCGCGCTGCTCGAAGTGGGCGCGGAGGGTTTGTCCTGAATGATATTTAGATTCCACTTCACTCAACAATGCAGGCAGTGGCCTTACTTCGAGAACTGCAGTCTTTTTCTCCGGCTCGCTCTGAGACGACTGAGTTTCCTTCAGGGGCGCCTGAGCGGTGGGCGTCGGAGCTTTGAGGGGGGCCTTTGGCTGGACCGAACTGCTTGCGATCGGTGTGGGGGTTTTTTCCGGAGTGCTCGATTCCGAGGGAATAACACTCGGCTCCACTCGTGGAGGTTCAGCCACCTCCTCTGTTTTCGGGCTGGGAGAAGGAGGCGCCAGCGCCGAGCCCTGATTCGTCGCCTCTTCGACTCCTGCGGACTGCTGTGGCTTATTTGAAAATGCGCCTGCTTCAGGTGTCAAAAAACTGAAGGCCATCACAAGCCCGAGGAGGCTTTGAATGTTTTGGACCGAGGATTTCTGCATGAACGGCGTCTCCGATTTGGCGATCGAGGAAAAATTTTCCAGTGGTTACTCCAGAAAACTTTGGTTTTCAGATGAAAGCAAGGTTTCCCCGTTTGGGATAGTCGTGGGCTGTCTGGTAACGTTAAATTTGTATTTCCAGAAACCTGTTGATGGAAGAGCAAAGGGGAAATCCGATGCAGCGAAAGAGTGTCGTTCGTCCCGTAGGGGTAGGGGTAGTGGTAGGAATGCTTTCTATCTTGAGCACTACTCCCGGCAGCGCCCGTCCCAAGAACCATCCGTCGAGTTTTAATCGGGCGCCCATCCAGAAAATCGAAGCCAGGCAAGCGGCAGAGACGGCCCGTGCGGGCGAGACGGGAAGTACGAACATCTCTGAGCGACGTGACGTCGAAGTGCTGCTCCTCAGTTGGGGCGCCTTTCCTGTGGAATGGTTGAGCGAGAACGGCCCGATCCAGTCGGTTCAGGAGCTCCCGCGAGAAGCCCAAATTCAATTAGCATTCGCCTGTGCTGGGATTAGAAATTCAAAGACCTCGGACCTCGTTTTGATCGAAGGGGCTCAGGGTCAGTTGAGCCAGGGGCAGAAGCTCAAGAACTATCTGGTGACGCAGCAAGGGATTGCCCCCGAGCGGATCAAGTTGGTTTACCGGGACCTTGAAGAAGCGGGCGCTTGGGAGGGTTGGATTCACATTCGGCCCCAGGGCGTGGAGCTTCCTGTCGCTCCGACGCGCGCGCTTGCCTCTTGGATTGATGCGATTCGCAAAGAAAAGATGATCGCGTTGAATCCAGCAGCAACCTTACAAGAAGTCCCCATTCGAACGAGCCAAGCGGCAGCGGTTCGTGCTGAAATCGAACGAGAAGTAAAAGATTCGCGACCGAGCTTTAAGCGGGAGAATCGAATCCGAACGATCGTTTCGACCGAGTACTTAAGTGTCGATGGTCTAAACGGAAATGACAGCTTAACGCGGGCTGCCTGGATGGGCTTTCGAGTAGGTGGTGATTTGGCTGTTTTTCATGCGCCCATTTTTGAACTCGGGTTCTCAGGAAATGTGGCGCGCTCATTCCTTTCGATGAGCGAGGATGCCAGGAACGCGACGGCGACCTCCTGGGTCGGGGAGGGGTTCGGGGTTCTTCGTGCGAACTCGAGACGTTTCGGAATTCCAGAATTGAGAATCGGATTGGGTTGGATGGGTAACAACCGTTCGGCTTCGAGTAACCTCAACGATGCTGTTTTTCTTCCACCGGTAACAGGCCCTCGACTTCGGCTCGAAGTCTCAAGCCGGGTGGATGGGATGTTCCGTTTGGGTGGACATCTAGGCGGAGTGTCCACTCAAAATGGATATCAGATTTTCGATTTTGGCGGATCCCTGAGTCAACGCCTTTGGGATAACGGAAGGCAGTCTCTCTCCGCTCGGGTCGGCCTTGATGCGGGTATAGCGAGAGCGACCCCGGAGGCAGTGCCGGGGCTCACGGATCGCGAAACTTGGGCGTCGTTTCAGGTGGGAATCGCTGCGAATCTGTAGTTCTTCCCGCTGCAATCTCATTCGGACGGCCTTGGGCGCGCGGTTCGTGAATAATCCAAGTGGGGCAGGGTGATGCGCGCTTTTAAGTTGCACTCATCAGGGGCGCGCCCAGGTCACGAGACGAAATGTCGCGGCTGTTAGAGGCTCCCAAAGTTTAAGATTAAGGGCGATCCGCCTGAAGCCGGGATAAATACGTGGATTGGCTCTGAGCCTCCACCGGCGCTCAAAGTTCGCTTCAAGAAGTATTTGTCGATTTGGCCCTCTTCTGCTGAGGGTCCCGAACCGATGACCGTGGGTTGGCCCACTTGGACCCGCTCAAGCGCGATCGGGTCTTCATAGAACACGACATTTTTCAGAGCACGGCGGTATGCATATTCCCGAACACCGGGGGCGAAATCCGTCCGATCTTTCCAGATCAGGGAAGGGTGAAGAAGCGGCAAAAGTGCCTGAAAACGTAGCTTTTCATTCATGGGCGTGCGCAGCACGGACATGAATTGGGCTAGGTTTTCAACGATCGCAGGGTTCCCGGGCTGGGTGGGTTGCCCCGGCTCGTTGGGATTCGAAGGCGGGGCGGACTGGTAGGGAGCAGTGAATTTAAACCAGCTCTCGAAGAGAGCGCCCCATTCTTCAAACTCTTCCGATTCGAGGATCATCGGAGGCATCTCGCCCACCACGAAGCCCACGATCGATCCATCGACTTCGAGGGAGTAGGTATCACCTGTGTGTTTCCTGACTCTCATGACACGTTGTTCATCTTCGAACGCCACAGTTTGCAGGGGCCGACCTAAAATCTGAGAGGCCTCCTCGCCAGTGGTTCCGACGTGAACAGGAAAATCTGAGCGCGTGTTCAAGAAGGTTCCCCCCATCCAAGCAAGCGCAGTGACGGGAGGATTTCGAGTCTGCTCGGTGATGGCGGGTGACGTGAAAACGACGATCGTGGTTTGCTCGGTCATGCCCGGTCCCCGACACGGTTTGGCCGTGAAGAAGGCAACTGAGCGGGACCCACCGTTGATCGAGTCGATATCACACGGGGGCACGAGGCTTATTTTTTGGGTGAACTCGTCCTTAAATCCTTGGCCAAGTTTCGCGTTCTCAAACGTGTAGGACGGAAATGCGTGAGCGAGAGCTGGAGCCAGAAGAAGCACAATGGGTAGAGACTTGAGTAGCCGAGAAAGTGCGCGCATAGGTCACGATGTTCTCGGAGGCCGAAAGGGGGGGTCAATTTCAAAAGCGCTCGATCCCACCGAAGCTAAAATAAAAAAAGCCCATCTCCATGAGTTTGGAAGCGGGCTCTTTTCTTAGGTTCTTATAGGGTCAGTGCATTTCGATCGAAACCACTTTCGAGACGCCGGGCTCTTCCATGGTCACGCCATAAAGCGTGTCATTGAGCTCCATGGTTTTCTTGTTATGGGTAATCAAGATGAACTGCGATTTAGCAGACATCTCGCGCAAGAGAGCGTTGAACTTCCCGATGTTCGCATCGTCGAGCGGCGCGTCGACTTCGTCCAAAAGACAGAACGGAGAAGGCTTCACCATGAAGATTGCGAAAATCAATGAAACGGCTGTCAGGGCTTTTTCGCCGCCGGAGAGTAGGCCGATGTTCACGATCTTCTTGCCCGGAGGCTGCGCCAGAATATCGACCCCTGCTTCCAGGATATCCGCCGACCCTTCCGGATAGACCAAAGACAGCTTCGCTTGTCCGCCCCCGAAAATGATCGGGAAGAGGCGCTCGAAGCGGTCCGCAATCGCTTCAAACGCGCGCTTGAAGCGGTCTTCCGACGTGCGATTGATGTGCTCGATTGCCTCTTGAAGGTTTTCGATCGAGTGCTCGAGGTCGCGCTTTTCACCTGTGAGGTATTCGTAGCGTCTACTCACTTCTTCGAACTCTTGAATAGCGCCCGGGTTGACTTCACCTAGCCGACGAATCCGATCGCGCAAGCGCTCGACTTCTTCACCTAGGAGCTGCTCTTCCTCGGCCGTCATTTCGCGGGTGACGATTGGGTCACCCATTTCTTCTTGGACAGGTGCTGCGGCAGAGACGTGATCGAGACAGCCTGCGCCGTACTTTTCTTCCAGGTTCTGGAGCAAATGCTGGAGTTCGCCCGTATGTTTTTCGACTTCGATGGCAAGGCCGTTCGAAGCTTGGAGGCGCATATCACCTTGTTCGTGGAGTTCTTTGATCCGGTTGAGCGCGTGCTTGAGTTTCGCGCCCGATTGCTCAAGCCGGTCTTTGACGGCTGAGAGTTGTTCCCGCGCGGTGCCGAGATCCAAAGTTAAACTCTCAATCGAGACGATCAACTCCTCATCGCCACCGGTGAAGTTCTCTTGCTCACGCGTGATGCGTTCTAAATGGCGCTGGATATCAGCCAAGCGGCGCTCACGATCGACGAGAACCGATTTCGCTCCTTCGATTTCACGCTTCAAGCTCATGGCGCGTTCGCGTTGAGAAGCTTCGCTGACTTTCAAGGTTTGGAACTCAACTTCGAGCTCACGAACGTTTGATTCGCGTTCAGAGACGGAGGCATCCTCAGATGAAATTTTATCTTCGAGGTCACTGCGTCCTGAAGTGATTTGCTGAACTTCCTCTTCGATGGAAGCACGTTCGGCAACCGCGTTTTCGACCTGTTCGCCCAAGCGAGTCACTTCATGATCGAGGTTCCCGGCTTGATTCTCGAGGTCGCGCAAGGTGCGAGCCGTCTGGTGCACGTCGCGCTCGAAGCCCGCGCTCTTGACTTCAATTTCTTGGAGCTCTTGCTGCAGGGCTTGAAAATGCGCCCGCGCGAGATCGACTTCCTCTTTGGCGGCTGCCGCCTTCTCCTCGTGCGAAGCACTGTTCAGCTCAGCGTTTGCGGCTTCCACTTCAAGGTCCGCAATCGCGCGTTTGCGACCGAGTAAACTTCCCGCTTCATCCGATCGAGCGCTACCACCGCGGACGACGCCGCTCGAATCGAGGGCGTATCCATCGCGAGTTACGAGGGCCCAGCTCATGCAGCGAAGGGCACCGACGATCGGAGTGATATTTTCGGCGTTGAGTGATTTTACGACGCAAACGCGAGCAACTGCGTGAGCGGCGACGGCTTGGGCATCCGCTCCGAGTCGTGCGTTGGTGCGAACGAACTGGGAAAGTTCTCCTTCGACTTCAAGGCCAAGCGCTGCAAGGGAATCCCGCGCGACTTGGAAGTTGGCAGCGGTTTCAGATTGGTTCGCAAAACCCGCTTGTGACAGAAAGATGGAGGCGCGTCCCTGAGACCCAGATCGAAGCGCTTCAAGGGCTTCGAGTGCTGAGTCGGTATCCGTCGCGACCAATGCTTCGAGTCGATCTTCAAGCCAGCCTTCGAGAGCCGCTTCAAACCCTGAGTCGACGTCCCAGGCGTCGGCCAAGGCACGAATCGTTTCGTTTTTACCCTGAGTCTTAGCCCAGTCGAGAGCGGCTTTTGGGCCATCCCCGAAGCCTTCGTGCGCTTGCGCCAATTCGATGAGGGATTGCAGCCGCGACTTGAGCTTCGTCACAATGCGAGCGGCTTCGTCGCGTTCGCGTTCTGCCGTGCGGAGAGTTTGCTCCAACTGTTGCACTTGCGCTTGGGCGGTGCGCTTTTCTTCGGTGAGTTCCTCTTTGCGGGACCGCGCTTCTTCAGCTTGGGCTTGTACCCGCGCCGTTTCCTCGCGAGTTTGCTCTAAACGCTCGTCCATCGAGCGCCGTTGCTCTTCGGCCCGTTCGAGTTGCGCGCGCGCGCCTTCGATGCGAGCAGCTAAAGACGCCGCTTTTGAATTGAGATTCGAAGCCGCTGTCACGCCATTCATGAGTTCGCGTTTCAGCGCGTCCAGTTCGCGGCGAGCAGTCTCGAGTCCGGCACGCGACTCGCGAACTTGGGTATCCATTTCTTCAGAGCGGTTCTGCGCGGCCTCAAAGGAAACTTGAGCCTCTTCGCTTTCGATTTCGCGTTCACCGATGCGTTCGCGTTCTTGAGCAACCGAAGCTTCGAGGTCTGCTTTCTCAGATTCAAATTGGTCAAGCTGAGAGGTGATATCACCTTGGCGACGCCGGGAGAGCTCGAGGGCGCTCTGCTTCTCTGCGAGGGAGCGCGCCATTTCTTGAATGCGAGTTTGAAGCTCTTCGGCGAGCTTCGTATCCGTGACTTGGTCGATTCGGTCCGTTTCGATCGAGTTTTCAGCGACCTGAAGCTCGGCTTTAAGACCCACGAGTTCTTGTTCGAGAGCATCGCGGGTGTTTTTTAGGGTGTCGAGGCGCTCAATGAGGACTTGGCGCTTGCGGCGTCCCCAGGTCATTTCTTTTTCGAGAAGCTCGGATTTGTATTTCTCGTACTGGCGGGCTTTTTGGGCCTGGCGCTCCAGCGAGCCAAGGCTTCGCTCGATTTCTTGGATAACGTCATTCAAGCGTGAAAGGTTGGCTTGAGTCGCTTCCATTTTGCGGAGCGACTCTTTCTTGCGGGCTTTATATTTCGCGATCCCGGCGGCTTCTTCAATCAGGAGCCGGCGTTCCTCGGGTTTCGATTGAACGATCTTGCCGATCTGTCCCTGTTCGATCACCGAGTAACCTTTGGCGCCGACACCGGTATCCATGAAGAGTTCGTGGATATCCTTCAAGCGGGCTTGGACGCCGTTGATGAAGTATTCGCCTTCGCCGGAACGATAGACGCGGCGGGTAACGGAGATTTCCTTCGTTTTGAGTTGAACCGGAATGTCTGCGGTTGTCGCTCCAGCTGGAACTTCGCTATCGGGTACGTCAGTCTCCATGACGAGGGTGGCTTCCGCCATTCCCATCGGACCGTACTTGGAACTTCCGTTGAAGATCAGATCGTCAGAACCTGATCCCCGCATGTGCTTGTAGGACTGCTCGCCCATGACCCAGAAAAAGGCATCGACGATGTTGGACTTACCGGAGCCGTTGGGGCCGACAATCCCGGTAATGTTGTGATCGAAATGGACGACCGTCTTGTCCTTGAAGGATTTGAACCCCTGAACTTCGAGTCTCTTAATGCGCATTTTCTAATTCCCCCAAAGCCCACCGGCTCAAGACAAAAACGGTCTCAGAGTGCCAGAAAACTGGCGGTTTCTGATCGAGAAAATCACTGTAACAGGGGGTCTCAAAAAGGCAAGGTATGACGCGAGGCAAAAATTTCTTGCCATGCGCTTCGTCAAAAGAGATGCGGTCGGATTAGACGTGAGCGAAGGGGAGTGGGAACTCCCGTGCTCTCCACAAAAGCAGTAGGGCTCGGGGAGCATCGAAAGATGCTAAACCACCGAGCCCTTTTGCTTTTGAGAATGGGCAGACTCAGAGGCCCGCCTTTATATTCGGCTGGACGACTTACGACTATTCACAGCTTTCGCTGCCGTCGCATTCAGCATCGACTCCCGTCGAGCCACTCGTTATCCAGTCTTCGTAAAACCATAATTTGGTCTGTCACTGACCTTTGCTGTCGCAGACCCCCCTGGCCAGGGAGAGAGTCGACAGTACACGAGCACCGAAGATATCGTTATCCTGCCGGTCGGCTTCGCTCGTGCTAGGCCATCTTCGGCGGCCCCGTGAGGTGACTCTCAATTACTGCTCGCGCCCAGTACGGCGCTTCTTTTTCGACGGGATCATGTTGTTTGATCATCGTGTCCGTCCTTTCTCTTAAATCCACACTAAATCAGTCAGGTATTGATTAGCAAGGAACTCTGATGATTTATTTCTTTTGTTAAGGCTATTACCCATATTTGGGCTTTCTGGGCGGTCAGGAGTCGAGAACTGTTAAGGATGAAGTCTTGGGAGCGGCCCTTTTTTAGGGGTCGAGTCGCACAATCGCCATGTTCCTGGGTGAGATCTCGGACGAGAAAACCTCGAAAAGCTCGACCTCGGGCGCGCCAGGTGCGGTCTTCTGCGCCAGATAAAGGGCCCGATCGATTAAAAGACTCAGTTCAAGGGGGCGGGCGATGAGATTTCTCAACAACGTGGCCAAGAGCATCGCCCTGAGAGTCTCTTTCTTACTCTTCCGATAGTTTTCGAGGCCTTCGGGGCTACCGAGTAGCCCGTACGGCTCAATTCCGAGGGCTGCGAGCCGGTTCTGCACGTAGCCGCTGAAGGAAAGCCGATAGAGAGCATCCGGTGCAGTTCCCACTGCGCGCGCTTTTGCGGCGTGGCCGGTCTCACGCAAAAGGAGGTCGAAGGTATATCGCTTCTCCAAAACATCCTGTTGATGAAGGAAGCCTTTTGGGGTGGGGTGGAGGCCGCCGCGAGTGATGAGGAAAAGGGATTCGCGGTTAAAGGGAAG
>CANMSW010000041.1 GCA_947500275.1 Bacteriovoracaceae bacterium
CATCGGGAAGGTCGATATTCCCCGTACCCTTCGTTCTCGCTCGCCTCGCTCCCGCATCGTAGAGCTGACTACGACTTGGTCGCTCGTCTCGCTGCGGCCTCGGTTACGGGGAATCTTGCCGATTCATCGGGAAGGTCGATATTCCCCGCACCCTTCGTTCTCGCTGCGGCCTCGGTTACGGGGTATATCGACGACTCATCGGGAGGGTCGAGTTTCGCCGTGGGCGGAGTCCGGGAAGTATTTCGCAGCGAGGCGAATGTGCTCTACTTCTTCTTCCGCAATTTTGCGGAAGATTTCGGCTGAGAGAGGATCAAACTTTTTCATCCCCTCAACGAAACGCTCGCCCGCTCGTCGTCCGCGTTCTTCAGCTCCAGCCATCTTGTGTGCGAATTCATCCGCAGCCTGACAGGTTCGGAGTGAGATCCAGAGTTGGTCCGAGACGGGGCGTTCTTGAAGGTTTCCATTCAACTCTTCGAGCCGCTTGATGAGCCATCCGTAGTGCTTGTCTTCGGCATGACCCAGGCCTTTCCATGCCGTTAAACAAGCATCGGGCGCTTGGCCTTTAAAGTACTCAGCGGCCCAAAAAAAGGCTTCGCGCGCTTGGAGCTCAGCAAATGCGACGGCACGAAGGCGGTCAATCACGCCCTCTTTTGACTCCATCGAGCGAGGACCCGGGGCATGTTCGCCACGGGGTGCAAGCTTGAATGGGCTCCAGTCCGGAGACGGGATTTGCTCGAACAGAGGTGATTTTTGAATCTGAATGTTTTTCTCGACTGCGGTGAGGAGGCTCGTCATGGGATTCGTCCTAGGATTCGTCATGTCATGAAGTCCTAGCCCTCGATTAGGGCTTTAGGCCTCCGAGAGTCCGGATCAGGCGGTAATGCTTTTCTTCGACCGGCATCACGGAGAGTCGCGATTGACGAATCAGCATCAGGTCAGCAAGCGCTGCGGATGACTTTAAAGTCGAAAGCGGCACCGAGTTTTTGAACGTCTCAAAGTACTCAATATCAACCTGGACCCATTCGGTCTTTGGATCTTCGGGCTCGGGATCTGGGTAGGCCGTAGTAACGATTTTTGCCACACCTACGACGGCTTTTTCGTCACCTGAATGATAGATCAAAGCGATATCGCCTTTTTTCATGCGCCGGAGATAATTGCGGGCTTGAAAATTCCGGACGTCATTCCAGTTGGTCCGAGATTGTTCGGCTAAAGTTTCGAATGAATAGGTCTCGGGCTCGGACTTAAGGAGCCAGAAAGGCGAGCTCTCCAGGATGGGCGTCTTCGGAGCTACAGGGCTTCGACTTGGAGCGGAATCACGTGCTCCTGAAGTTGAGCGGGTTTTGGGTTGAGGTTTTCGAGCCTGTGCCATGGGACCTCGATCTGGCTTTCTTGGGGCGGACGTTTCTGGATCCATTGGGATTGGATTGTCGATACGTCCCCAGTCCACGTCGAGTCAACGGCTGGCTTTCTAGAACCGCGAGGTTGTTGAAGAGGTTTGCCCTCAGTCAAGCCTGAGAGTCGGGGCAGGGCGGCCGATAGGGCAAGAGCAAAGAGCACCCCGAACGCCCAAACGGACTGCTCTCGGGAGTCGAGGGGTCGGGATAAAGTTTTCAATGGCTCGCGATTCATCTGTCTTTCAGGTTAACGGTCCTGAAAAACTCAACAACTGTGTCAATTTTTGACTCGGTCGTTTTTTTGTTCGATTCAGTCGGACGAATACGAATCGGTGCTCCGTCCCCGATCTTCATGAATCAGCTCTGTCTCATCGGGCGGCGAGGCACATCCATCCATGGATTCCTTGCGCCCCTTCGGGGCTGCGCCTTCCATGGCGCTAGAGGCCTCTTCGCCCGAAGGGACAGAGCCGCTTCATGAAAGATCACCACTAAAAAGACAGCCGCCGAGGGGGGAGGCACGGGCACAACGAGCCATCACCCCGAAGTGGGGGTGCGGGTCCTCGGCGGTCGTTGGAGTGAGGGAGCGCAAACTCGGGCCCAATCAAAAGGCACGTACCTCGAGCGCGCTCTTTCGTGCTCCACCCGATGCGCGCGGACGACAACCTCCAGCCATCCCGAGGAACCGCGCCCGCGCTTCGGTTAGATTTTCAGATGAGGCAATGCCTCGGAGTCGGTGACACTCCGAAAGGAAGGCCGAGCATCGACCCAGAACCGATTCCGAGTCAGGCCCGGTAGCTACGGTCTACCGAGACTCTGCCTCCACATCTTCTTCACGCAATCGCTTTGGATTTGTCTTCGGTAAGGCTTGTCTCGTGAATGGCGGATTGGATCTTGTCTCGGAGCTCCTTGGGGAGAACGGCCATTTTGTGGGCCTTCTTGCCGTGCTCTTCAATCCGCGTCATCAATTGTTCGGTGGTCTCAGCCCTAGCTTGCCAATCACAATTGACCCCAGCGTCCCGACATTTAAAACTTTTCATGATTCCTCCATGCTTTCGGGGCAGACTGTCTCTAAACGACGAAGCGGCCCGAATTCAGCTTCGCGTTCCTATTCAAGGGCGGATCGACAGGTGACTTCTTCTCTCAATGCAAAGTTCAAACCCCGGAAGCGGACGGCGCGTCCCAAGCTGCTGCGTGACGGTCAGTCATTTGAAGTCTGGGCCAAACGCGTGGCTCGGCCCTTCGGTGAGAAGCTCAAACTTCGCGTTTGCTGCGTTGCTTTCGACCCACAGGGGGATGCCAAAGCGAATCAGGTGGCACGAACTGCCGCTGAATCTGCGCTGCTCCAAGCCTGGAGCGCCCAGTTTCCCCAAGACGAGGCCCCCGAAAGTGGGTTGTTTCGCTCGGGTGCCGGACCCCGACAAGGGCAAGTAGGGAAGCTTCAGTGGGCCAGCAGCTTGTCCCATTCCGTTCCGGCCGCAAAATCGGTAGGCGGTTTGCTGGTGACTGAAGTGGGCGAGCGATCCAGGAAGGGGCAGAGTCGAGTGTGCTTTGGGGTCGATATCGAGGCTTTCGATCGAAAAGTTCATCCTCGAATGCTCCAGAAAATTTGCCCACGACTTGATCAGGAGGCGACTGCGATTCGGACGGGCCAGGTGCCCGTTCTGGCCGCCTGGTGCGTGAAAGAAGCGGTTTATAAGGCTGATGCCTATCAGGACGGAAGGTTCATGGCCGACTATGATTGGGTCGTCGTTCGGAGATGGCGAACCGGCTGGACGGGACTGGTTCGTGCCCGCCAAGAGAAAGCCCCTCGCTTCGCGGTAGCCGTGATGCGTGTCGAGGGCGCATGGATAGCGATGGCTTTGGGTTTTTCGAATCCACCCGTTAACCCTTAAGCTTCCTGTAGCCTTGTCCCCAGGGCATCTTGACAATGCACGTGGATTATCGACGATATGCCGATGGGAAAACAGCACGGGCACCACGACGATCATCACGACCACGACCACTCTCACCAGGACCACGGGCACTCGCATGGGCATGCTCACGGGCACCACGGCCACGGGCACCACGGCCACGGGCACCATCATTCGGCAGGGTCGCACGGGAGTGGGGGCGCTTCTCTGCAGAAAGCATTCGTGATTACGCTGCTGTTCATGGCAGTGGAGTGGGTTGCTGGAATCTATTCCAATAGCTTAGCGCTGATTTCCGATGCCGCGCACATGTTGTCCGATGCTGGGGCCATTCTCTTTAGCCTTTTCGTGCTTTGGATGGCTCGACGGCCCGCGACTCCACGGATGAGTTACGGATGGCATCGGGCTGAAATCTTGGGCGCCCTCTTTAGTGGGGTCGCCATTTGGTTCATTGCAGGATTTCTAGTCTACGAATCGGTTCAGCGAATGATATCCCCTGAGGATGTGGTCGCTCCGGTTGTGTTTGTCGTGGCCCTGATCGGATTGGGGGCGAATCTTGCGTCGCTCAGGATGATTTGGAAGGATCGGCATTCCCAGATCAATATTCGGGCCGCGTACCTCCACTTGGTCTCCGACTCGCTAGGGAGCGTGGGAGCGGTGGTCTCGGGGGCGGTCCTTTGGTGGACGGGCTGGCGCGCGATCGATCCTTTGATCACAGTCATTTTCTCGGTCTTGATGCTCGTGAACTCTTGGGGCCTCGTCAAAGAGTCCCTTCTCATTCTCATGGAGCACGCGCCTTTGTCGCTGGATCCGTCCCACGTGAAGGCAGATCTCGCCGCTCTCGCCGGGGTGCGGGAGGTTCACGATCTCCATATCTGGTCAGTGACCAGCGGCAGACTTGCTTTGAGTGCCCATATCATCGCGGAACCGGGCGTGAACCCTTTGAAAGAAGCGAACCGCGTTCTCGAAGAGCGGCACGGCATCCTCCATACGACGATCCAAGTGGAGAACCCGGAAAGCTTCCAATCGAGCCGGTGCTACGACTGCGGCTGACGAGCCGCTCTAGCGACTGCGGCTGAAAGGCCGCTCTAGCAACTGCGGCTGAAAGGCCGCTCTAGCAACTGCGGCTAAGCAAAGCGCGTAGGTTTTGCTTCCGTATCCCGCCGACATTCCAGGTTCAGACTCCCCCGAAAAAAAACAGGCCGGGGAGATTCCGACACGCTTTTCCTCCGGGCATCGAGAGGGGGGGAGAGGGGGGCCCGGAGCGAAGAAGCGCGCAAGAATCCCCCCGGCACCGCGTGCAAACGCGACGGATCGGGAGAGTGGGAAGCGACGGTCCATTATCGCCCTGCCCAAGCGCACCATGCGCCTGACAGAAGGAGAGAGAGGAATACCGTCCGCCCCGCTTGCAGAGTCTGTCCCGCACTGACTGGAGTGCGAGACTTTCATTCGATCAACTTCAGCTTAGAATTCGACTGTGAATCCGTGCTGAGTGTTGTTCAGGTACAGATACACATCACCGAGATACAACGTGTTGTAAGTCGGATGAATGTTCAGTGTGAATGCCAAGCTACTCACGCAGAGTTGCGAAGGCGAAATGCTGACAGTCTGGCCTGGGAGGGTTGCCGAAGGCGTCGTCCACGACCCGGTGTATCCGATCGAACCCGAGCTCAAGCCTGAGATCTGAATTTGTCCGAGCTGAACTAAGAGTGCCGCTTGTTGCTGCAGCAGTGTTCCTACTTGGAGAAATCCGGTCGCCGTCGCATAGGATTGATAGGCAAGCCAATCGTAATATCCATATCCATAACCGGAGGAGCTCGAGGTTTGAGAACTCGTGGATGTTAGGTTCATCGAGATCACGCTATTGTCGAGTCCGACCCCTTGATAGGAGCCTGCACTCGATATTGCGCCACCGATCGCCACGGTGCCGATGTTTCCGTAGCTTGGAATCGCTCCCGCGTAGATTTTGCGGGAAGCAACGTAAGCGTTAGATACCGTGAAAGGGATTTGTTGGTTCAAAGGAACGCACGAGGTCGAGACCCCAGAGCCAATGGATCCCGAAGTCCCGCCCACTTTTGTGGTTGGGGTGGGTTCGGCGGCTCCGCAAGCTGCGAGGATCAGGGGCAGCGCTGCGACTAACGTCCGAGCGATCTTTCGTGCTTTTTCGGTTTCATAAAACTTCTGCTTCGATCTCATATTCGTTCTCCTTCTGTTTCTCACCGAATCCGTCGGTGATCTCTCAGGAGGGATTAGAGCAAGGGTGATGCCATATTGTGTCAATTCCGACCTTCTCGGCAGTGGTGGTCTAAATATCTGATTTTGCTGTGTTTTGATGGTGTGTCTATTTTGGGGTTGGACGGGCCAAGTGTTTAGCTTTTCGACAGCTGCAAAGCGAGGACAGGTCGTTGACCCGGCAAAACTCGCCCATTTCTGAATGGAGCACTCATCGCTATTCTAGAAAGGGTATGGCGATTAGTCGATCCGATCAGAGCCAAAGAGCAAATGAAGAGGAGCGCTGGAACTCCTATGTTCAGCAGCGCCGCAAAGAACAGGCGAACGAAGTCTCGACCCTGGAGTCTGACCATAAGAAGAATATCGACAGTATGGCGGACACTTTTCGCAAGCAGGCCGAGGACGTGGAGAAGGGATATAAGGTTGAGTTGAGTCGATTGAAGGACGCTCGGGCTAAAGCGCTCGAAATGGAACAGAAATCCCATGAAGCGTCACTTCAAGCCGAGCAAGCTTCCCACGAAAAGCAATTTGAGAAGGTTCGGGAGCGCGAGCGAATCCGCATGGATACTTATAAAAAGACGCAGGATGAGACGATCGAGAAGTTGCACGAGAAGTATCAAGTGGCGCTCGACGAAATGAAGGCTCGTCAGGGCTAGTCGGGACTGAGTAGGCCCAAGTCTACTGCGGTGGAGTGCTATTCACTGCAGAAAAACCGAAGTTTTTTTTATCATCCGAATCAATATTCCTGTGCTTTGTTAGGTCCAATTTGAATCCCAAGTGGGCGCGCGAAGCCGCGTGTTAATGCGGCCCCATGAAGAAAATCGAACTCTTACTCCCCTTTCTATTGGTTCTATTGTCATCGAATCTGCATAGGCCCGCTTTCGCTTCCGAATTCGAAAATTCGAATCTCAGTTCAGGATTCGGCACCAGTAGTTTTTTTGAAGTCGGAACCTCATCAGCAGCGCTTGGAGTCTACGCCAGCTCTGATGCAGCCACAGTCGACACAGTCGAGTTCTCTGGTGAAGCCCAGCACCTAGTGATCGGTGACTTGAGCTTCATGACGGCATTCTTCTTTGGCCGCCAGGGCATGGGCTCTAACGAGGATGTGGCTTTCTACCAGCTTCGTCTTGAAGGGAGTGTATCGGCTGGACTTCAGGCATGGCGGGTTGTTCCTTTGAGCTTGTCAGTTGAAGATCTCACGATCGCGAAAACTCCAGACTCAACTCGCACGACTAGCCTTCTTGGATCGACCGTTTACCTGCCCATTCACTTGAGCAATCAAGACCACGTTCTCTTTGTTGCGTTAACTGCGGGCGCGCGCTTGAATACCGAATTAGAGAACACCGCTTTCGCAATCCAGTCTAAAGTTCGTTTCTTGAGTGATCGCGTGACCGCCGAGCTTCGGTACCTGATGAGCTTATCTTCTGCTGACGCCGAGAAAAAATTCGCCGCTTCCGCCTCGCTTCGAGACCTTTTCCGCGCCGGTGATGAAATCGGAATTTCCTTTTTTCAGACTTGGACTGGCACTCAAACAAAAGCGTTGGAACGCGGCCCCGCCATCATTGTGCACTACGGCCTCTCTTACTAGAATTTTTCGATCTTTAATTGGAGTTTTAAAATGAAAAACAAATCTTCAGTCTATTGTTTGATGGCGCTTGCTGTAGCCGTTTTGCCGACGAGCGCTCTTGTGGGGCAGTCTGTTCGTGCGGCTGAGGAGTCCTCAGGGGTTGTTTGCGATGAGACTGACTGCCTTGTGGGAGACTACAACGTAGGGGGCGGCGGAATCTTCGAAATAGGAGCGCCAGCGAAGAACCCTTCTGGAGCAGTCGGTTTCTTCACGAATGCTGAAGGGGTTTACTTAGGTATTTCGGACTACCGAGATTCTGATGGCGCGGAATCGGGCGAGAGTAAGTGGTATGTCAAAGATATTACTTTCTTCGATGGCCGCTTAATGAGCTTTATCGGGGCAAGTGGCGCACCCGGGATGGATGGGACGTTCTCTGTTCAGTTCCGACTAAAAATGGTGGGCAGCATCGGTGGTGGAATGATGCTTTACCAGATCTTCCCGGTGAGTTTGGCTCTTGAAGATGCAAGTCTCGAAATTCAAGATGGGCAAGTAGCTGGAGGCGGACTGTTGGGTTCCACCGTTGCCATCCCCCTGAGTCTTCTAGCCAGTGCCGGGTTGGATGAGACTAATTTCTACATCTCGATGACAGCAGGAGTTCGCTTAAGCTCTGAGCTGGCAGACCCAGGTTTCGCACTCCAACCTAAGGTTCGGTTCATTACGGACAAGGTGTCGTTGGAAGCCCGTGGCCTTTTCACAGTGGGCTCTGAGGAAGTAGAGAAAAAAGGCGCGCTCATTGCTGCTATGAACCACGTTTTCGTGAAGGGGGACCAAGTGGGTCTTTTACTGGAGGCTTCCCGGATGGCATCACCTGGAGCAGAGGAACGTAAAGGATTTGAAGTTCTCTTCTTCTACGGTCGAAATCTTTAAACCTGAGAGAAGCGCACGGTGCCAGGGCTCCTTAGCGGATCCGGCACTGTGCGATGTCTTTTTTTGCCTCTGCAGTTCCTTTAAGTTTTCGAAACCGCTGAGCCGCCTGGGCGATAGCGCGGCCGATTGCGATCCGTCCCGAAGGCGCAACAACGAAGCTTCTATCCCGTGGATGATCAAGAAAGCCAGCTTCCACCAGGATCCCAGGCATATCTGCACCAAGGAGCACATGAAAAAGCGCTTGCTTCACTCCACGGCTTTGAGCGGTGTAAGTGGCCGGTTCGAGTGTCTTTCCGTCGGGGATCGTGATTGATCGCGTAGTGGCTTTCGCAAGTCCTGTTTGGACATTGCAGGCGAGACGCTTGGATTCGGAAAGGTTTGAGTCGAGCCGGAGGTCTTTCAAGATCAGCGCGACGTCGAGCCCGGATTCCGCTCCTTGCGCTACCGGGCCTGCGGCAGGCGGGGTCAGGATCGAGTTTTCAAGACGCGCGATGCGCTTCGAGGATTCGTCCGACGTATTATTCAGAATATAGGTTTCAACCCCATGCGCACTTGAATCTTTTAGACCGGGCGCTCCGTTCATGTGGATTGAAATAAAAATATCGGCTTTGAGCCGGTTGGCGATTCGGGTTCGTTCGGGCAAGGGCAAGTCCGAATCGTCCTTCCGCGTGAGTTGAACCTTCATCCCCATGGATCGGAGTTGAAGCGCAGTTTCCTGGGCTAAGGCGAGAGTGACGTCTTTTTCCGCCCAGCGCTTTCCGCCGGACTCGTAGAGCGTTCCATGATCGTTTCCACCATGCCCTGGATCGATTACGACGAGAAATGGAGAGGCCACTTCAGCTTGTGCAGTAGCCGATCCGAGAACAAGTGCTGTTGCGGAGACGAGGTGGAGCAAAGTCTCCCGAGTCATTCTTCACTCCTTAAAGGAAAGCGATTTCGAGGCCCAGAAGCGCGCCGTGGGTCGTTACTGCGCCCAGGAGGGGTTGATACCCTAAGTGAAATCGAATCGGGACGGTGGGAGAGAGACCGAATTTAGCCGGCGAGAAAACGACCAGCGCGCGGGCAAGCGGCCACATTCCGACGGACCAGAACTGGGCTCCTCCGTCGAGTTCTGCGGCCCAACTTTGGCTGAAACGATACAGAACGCCCAGCGACGCGCCCGGTGTGATGGCGATTCCTTCCGTTGTGTTGAGTGGAGTAATATCAGCCTGCGCTCTCAAATAGAATCGAGGAGTTATGCGATAAGAGGGCGCCCAAGCCACCGTACCGGAGAAGCTCGCGCCTCCGGTAATGCCATTCGCTTCATCCGGCAATTGCACATAGACGCTCGGGGTGCCGCGGAATTGAAGCAGGGAGAGTGCGGGGGTTGTTTTCGCCGGTCGCGCAGTAGTGGCTTTCGTTCCCGCTGGATTGGGCGCAGTCTGCGCCTGCACGGTCGCTCCACAGAGAAGGGCGAAGAGTGTGAAGGTGACGGGCAGGAAGGTCCTGAGGGAGGCGGAATTTTTACTTTTCACCATAAGTTGATTTTGCGGTGAGCGGGCTGAATTCCCAAGCCTTTTTGATATCATCTGAGCACTCAGGGTGTCAGTACTTTGACTGCCGTCGGAGTTCCTGAGCAACCACCTGACGGGTCAGTTCTCCTACCGTCAGCACGAGGTCGAATGCGGTCGCTTTTAAGCGGTTCAAGCGAGCTACTTCCCGAGGGTTGTTTGAAGAGAGATGCCGCTGTTTGAGGAGAATTCCGATGGATTGGGCGCTCCAAAGTTGTTCGAGTGTGAGGCGCGCTTCTTCGGGGTGGTAGACCCAGCGTTTGCCGGTGGCTTTAAGCAGGGCCTCGCCTAGTGGCTCGGAGAACCGATCATCAATTTGAGTCGCGATCTTGGAAATAGCATCGGCCGTGAAGTGGAGGTGAGCGGGCAGCGGCAAGGTTTCGCGCGGTAGGACGTTCAGTCCTTCGGGGAGTTCTTTGACCAGTGCCTGGTTCACAAAGTCTTCAAGTGCCATGTGGTATGCACTCAAAATCCACGCTTCTTGGATCGATTGGCGATCGAAATGGGTTGGCTCCTTCTCGCACCGTTCGGGGGCGGGGCGATTCGGGTTGCCAAGCTCTTCTGAGAAAGCCCCGAGCTCGAGGTGAAGGTCGCAGAGACCGGCTTGGGCGAGCCTGAGTGTGCCAACGAAACCGCTGTTCGGCAGGAGCCGCACATGGAACGGCTGAGTGATATCTTGTAAGTAGTGAATGGCGTTCGCCATGAAGCGATATCCCCAATAGGGCTCGGCCAGGCGAAAAGCGGTGCGAGAAAGGCGGATGAAAAGTCGCACGCGCTTGTCGAGTTCCTGTGCACTCCGGACATCCTTCGGGACGGTAGGGTCTCCATGATACCAAAAGTGTCGAAAGACTCGGGTTGCCGTTCCTTTGGCCTCGCCCAGAGAGGGGGCGGCGCGCACCAAGTGCTCAACTCCGTCGTCCATCAGCCAATCGGGCTCGTCCGAATAAACACTCAAAACTTCAAGCGGCGAAGTGAGTTGGCCGATGGCCTGGGGGTTTGTGGGCGCACTCGGCGATTCAAATTGATAGCGAACGCCACTTAAGCCTCGCTCCCAGTCGAGGATGATTTCTTGGGCCTGATAGGTCTGTGTGTATTGCAGTAGGTATTCCGGGCCGACCCCGCCCAACAAGGCGTTGAGGGTCGTTCGTGAAACCTCGCGAGAGGAGGGAGTGGAGGGCGTTTGCCCAGGAGTTTGAGGGAGGGAGTTCGGAGAAAACTCATCCCGCCGCCCTTGTCGCACGTACTTACTGAGGAACGATTGGAGCGGTGTGACTCTGAGGCTGCGCTCGGAAATTCGGTGGTAAAGGAGGGGATTCGTTTTACTTGCGCCCCGAAGGGCGGCCCGGGTCAGATTCACGTGCTCGTCCCAAGCGAGGGCTGCAGGGGCCCCTCCTGCAGTTTGGAGTGCCAAATAGACCCATAAGAAGCGGAACGGAGCACCTGCTGGAGTTCGAGCCATAGAGCAACTCTTATGGTTTTGTGCTGCGCTACGACATCCATATGATTTTGCGCGATTTTTTGAGGCTGCCCTCTGGTCAGCAGGCCCGTCTTCGCAGTAACTGCTCAAACGCTACTTCAAAGACGTGAAGAGTCCTAAACGGTCCAGAGTGAACGAGGTTCCTAAACCGGTGTCGCCCCCAAATCAAAAATCAAATCAGAAACTGAAAGCGAGTCAGGATTTTACGAATTCTGACTTCAAAAAAGCGACGCTGGCGCTTGGAGACTGGTTTGAGCGGACCAGTCGGGTTCTCCCGTGGCGTGAAGACCCTTCCCCTTATCGAGTGTGGATCTCTGAGATCATGCTCCAGCAGACGCAGGTCGTGACTGTCGTTCCGTATTTCGAGCGCTTCTTGAAACGCTTTCCCCGGGTTGAGTCGCTTGCTGCAGCGACTGAGGACGACGTGCTCTTGAATTGGGCAGGTCTGGGATATTACTCGCGGGCTCGGAACATTCACGAAGCGGCAAAGCGAATTGTCGCTCAAGGGGGCTTCCCCGAGTCACGCGAGCAGTGGATCGAGCTGCCCGGAGTCGGGCCCTACACAGCGGGTGCGATATCATCGATTGCTTTTGATCAGGCGGAGCCCATTCTGGACGGAAACGTCGAGCGGGTTGTCTCAAGAGTGCGTACTTTAGATCGCCGGGGCGGGGATGCGGCTTACAAAGCTAAGCTCTGGGCGCTCTCGAAAATTGCCGTCGAAAATGCGCAAAACTGGGGGGTGAGGCCCCGAGTTTTTAATCAGGCGCTCAGGGAATTGGGTGCCGTCGTATGTACGCCCAAAAGCCCGAAGTGTAGGATTTGTCCCGTTTCGGCTTTTTGTCGGGCGCGTGCCACAGATCAGGTTGATTCTTTTCCACCCGCGAAAGCGAAGAAAGCGTGGCTCGAAGTGCAGGAGCAGTTAGTTGCTCTTTTTGACTCGCGCGGTGAAAAGGTC
>CANMSW010000042.1 GCA_947500275.1 Bacteriovoracaceae bacterium
TCTGCCAGATCGTGAGTCGAGCGGCGGTGCGCTCCTTGTGCTTCGGCCGCTCAACGAAGGTGGCCAAACTTTGATCCGTGCTGGGTTCTGGCTGTTCTTGACGTTTGGGCTCTGGGGATTTCGCGTGCGTGATATCATCACTGCGCGCGCGCCTCGGTCAAGCGGGCCTGGCACTCAAGCAACGCAGTCGGGGACGGAGCCGTCTCAAACAGCTCCGGGTCTCGGGAAACGGCTTATGAGTGCGCAAGGTGTGCTCGCTCTCCTGTCACTGGCTGTTGGCTCCGCTCTTGGGTTGGCTTGGTTCGCCATGCAAGACACCTACAACGCGTTTAGCGAGGGCACCCAAGTTGAGATGAGCGTTCTGCAAGTGGGTCGCTCGAGTTTGACTCTCGTGCCAAAAGGAGTGGAGAATTCCGGAATCGAGGTTGAGCTTTTCACGGATCCCTTGTCTGCAGAAGCGCTCGCCAAGTACAAGCAAGGGCAGACGATTCCGGTCCTGCAACATCGGGTCCGCAAGGATCGTGTTTTTCCGAGTCAGGAACTTGAGTCCTTGAGACCTTCGGGCGTCTTAAAACTGGCAACAATTGGGTTGCTTGTTTTGGCCCTAGGGCTGCTCGGGCGCGCCCTGCGTCGGCGCTCGTGAACTTAGGTCTCGATCAAAACCAATTCAGCCGCGCATGCACGACCGCAAACAAAAAGCCGATCAGTGCCAAAAAGCTCACCCAAGGGTGCGCCTTGTTGTCGCGCACGAGCGCCCAGGAGAACTGCAGGTGCTCGGTCACCGGGTTGATTTCGAGGAGTTGCTCGCGGCTCGGACGGAACGGTGACGGAAAGAAGCGCGGCACGCGTTTGATATACAGAAGATAGGGCGCGCCAAAGATACGTTCGAGCTTTTCTTCTTCGTCCAGGATCACGCAGTGGTAGACGACCGCAAAAAGGACGGTGCCTGCGAGCGCGAGCGCCCATTGGCCGACCGCAACGGATGCGCCCACCTGCATGAGGTAGGTTCCGAGATAAAGCGGGTTGCGCGCATGGGCGTAGGGCCCGCCCACCGAGGGTCGGGTGTTTTTTCGGAGGAATCCGCTCGCCCAGAAGCGCACGCCGGCGCCGAGGGCGCAAATCAGGATGCCCACCCAGTTTGGGTACTCGGCGGCAGTCAGGACCAGGAGCGCGGCATACACCCAAGCCACCCCTTTGCGCGTGTTGCCACCGACCAGGCGCCGGAACCAATGGACGGGCTTGGGATTGAGGGGGCCCGGGTCGGAGAGCGGGGTGTCTTGGGTCAGCACGGAGGTGGGGGAGCCAGGTTGAAAGGTCATGGCTGATGTTGTTTTGGCACAGCCTGCGGCCCGGGCTCAAGGGGGCAATGGGGCCCATGGGGGCCACCACCCTGTTTCTTCACGAAATCTCTCCAATCCCGATCCCGAGTTGCCGATGAGAGGTCAAAGGAGGGACCACTCATACTTGCCGTCAAGATTTCCGCGCAGACGCCTGATCCCGACCTGACCTCCCGCGTGCTGCTTTTGCGGAGTTTTCCCCTCTTCCGCGAGCTCGACGAGGCCGAGCTCCAATTGATTGCCGGCAGGATGGAGGCGCAGCTCCTTGCGCCAAAGACCGAGCTTTTGATTCAGAATCAGGATGCGGAAGCCGTTTATGGCTTTCGCCAGTCCGCAGAGCCCAGAAGACGTGAATTGGCGAATTAGCGGGTGATTCGGATATCCACTTGCCTCAAAACCCCCAGGAGGGTCCCCGTCGCGGCGGGGAATCCAAAGAAGGGATACCGGTTAAACGGACTATACTCCGTTGGCGAGTTGACGAAGCGCTATTGCATTCAGCGGGCTTCTGCAGGACTCATCATTACGGAGGCGACCAATATCTCGCCTGATGCCAAGGGTTATCCGATGACTCCAGGAATCTGGAGTACAGAGCAGGTCGAAGCGTGGAAGAAGGTGACCTCCGCAGTCCATCAGGCAGGTGGGACTATCGTCATGCAACTCTGGCATACGGGGCGGGTGGGGCACTCGGATGTCCGCGACGGTCGAATTCCTCTGGCTCCTTCCGCGATAGGGATCCAGGGTCAGCAGCACTTTACTCCGTCTGGTCTAAAGAACTATGAAGTGCCTCGCGCCCTGACGCTCGAAGAAATTCGGGCAACAGTAAATGATTATGAGGTGGCCGCTCGCAACGCGATGGCTGCAGGGTTTGATGGAGTGGAACTGCACGGGGCGTTTGGCTATCTCCCTCATCAATTCCTCGTTGATTCGGCTAACCACCGCACCGACGAATATGGCGGCAGTATCGAAAACCGTTCACGCTTTATTTTAGAGGTCATGGAGCGTTTGGTCGGGGTGTGGGGGAGTGGCAGGGTGGGAATCCGCCTGTCTCCGACAATCGCCTATAATGGGATGGTGGATTCTGATCCACTTGCGACCTTTTCTTATCTGATCGAAAAGCTCAATTCACTGCCACTTGCTTACCTTCATCTGATGCGTGCCACTCCGGATCCGGAGCGGTTCCCTGCATGGCCGAGTGATACCATCGCGACTCTCGGGACGCTCTACCGTGGCAATCTCATCGTGAATGGCGGATATGACCGCGATTCCGCCGAAGCGGCAATCGAGAGCGGGGCAGTAAAAGCAGCGTCTTTTGGAGCGCCGTTTGTGTCCAACCCCGATTTAGTTCGGCGCTTCGAGCTGGGGCTGCCGCTTGCGGTCGCTGATCGAAATACATTCTATGGTGGCGGCGAGAAAGGATACGTCGATTATCCCGCGCTCTCAGCGCAAGAACCAACGACCGCCAAGGGGTACTGGCTCGTACAGGCGACGGTTACTGATCCGGCCCAGTTCGGAAAATACACCCAAGTCGCAGGGCCAGTCATCGCTTCGTATGGCGGACGAGTGTTGGCGCGTGGCGAAGTAGCAGAGGTGGTTGAGGGGACTGTTCCTCGGAGGCCTTATTTTGTGGAGTTTCCGAGTTACGCAGTCGCCCGTTCTTGTTTTTACTCCGCGGCTTATCAAGAGGCGATCACGCTCCGTTCGGGCGCCGCTCACTTTGATATCGTGATAGTCGATGGCGTCCCGGTGGAACAGAAGCAGGAAAGATGAGGGTGCTTGAAATGGCAAATCAGCGTTATCGAGCAGTCCTGGAATATTGGTTCGGGTCGAATTCCGGGCCAGATCTCTGGTTTGGTGGGAGTGAGGCAGTTGATCGTGAAATACGTGATCTGTTCTTGGAGGATCTACAAGACGCGATCGCAGGCAAGCTGAGTGCTTGGGAAGAAAGCCATGAGGGGACGGTTGCTCTAGTTGTTTTGCTCGACCAGTTTTCGCTCCAGCTTTATCGAGACCAAAGGGTAGGTTACGATTGGGCTGCTTTAGCGGTTCCGGTCGCTGAACGAGCCCTCGAAAAAGACTTTGATCGCAAAGTGTCCTTTGCTCAACGAGCCTTCTTGTACATGCCGTATATGCACGCTGAGAATCTGGAACTGCAGGAAAAGGGAGTTAGGCTTTTCTCGGCCCTCGCGGCCGAATGTGCTCCTGAAAATCGCGAATCTGCTCAGAACTTTTTAAATTTCTCGCGGGTACACCGAGATGTCGTTGCAAAGTTTGGCCGCTTTCCCGGACGAAATGAGTGTTACGGACGAGAGAATTCAGTCGAGGAGCAGTCCTATCTGAATGAGGGTGGTCACTTCTGATGGAGGTGAATTGCCCTGCTCATTGGCTTTTAGCGATCAGCACTTGATTGGTATGAAGTAAATGATCAGATTTTTAGTGTTGAGGTAAAAAATACGGTGCATCTCCCGAGGGAAATGCGCCGTAATAAATACCTGACTATTTTAATTTGGTGGAGACGGTGGGACGCAAGCGCAGCAAAACGTGACAGACGTCACGTTTTGATTGCGATGCGTGGGCGAGAGCGCGCGGTAGACGCGCTCGGAGCCAGCGATTCGCACTGGCCCGCCATATAACAGAAAAGCCCGGGGCCGTTAGGCTCCGAGCTTTTCTGTTAAAATGGTGGAGACGGTGGGAATCGAACCCACGTCCGAAAGCCATCCATCACCAATCTCTACATGCGTAGTTCGTGTTTTGGTTGGCGGCAGGTCTTCCACGAACAAAATCCCTGACGCCCCTGCAGACCATTGTTTTGCTTCGAAGCCGCCTGCAAGAGCTTCTCAGCTATCCCACTAAATGACATTCTTCGAGATCCGTGGGAGTGCTCCCGAAGAACGTGCTGTTTAAATCTAATTAAGCAGCAAGAGCGTAATTGTTATTTGCAATTACTATTTGCCGGTTTTTACGAGGCCTCCGGCGCCTCGGCATGCAACTGGGACTTCCGCGCTCTCGTCGAAACCATGACGTCCCCATCGACTCAAAATAGCAGTTTCCGAGGGTGAGGGGAAGGGGAGCTTTCTAGCGGGGTGGGCCAGGGCGCCTATTGAGATTCGCGCCCTGGCCTTAGGAGGCGTTCGCTCGAGGCGAGCTACCCAGTGTCCAACTTTTGGACAATCTTTCTGTGTCTCATGACGCGAAGGATTTCGAATTTCGCTGCATTATTAAACATAAACCGTTAAAAAAGGGCCGTGCGAATTTCTGTCGTCTGCTCTCAAAAAGTCGCTCGGATCCTCGGGGCTGCGGTTTTGACTCTGGGGTTTTCCTCCGGGGGCCTGGCATCGCCCCGCGTTCCGGCCCCACTGGCCGCGACCACTTTTCAGCGCATCCGATCCGGTGAGTTAATTCAAGCAGTCGAAGCGCGAAAAGGCCTCACGGATTCAAGCCACTCTTCGTCACGGGATTTCTCTATTTCTAAGGTCCTGGGCAACTGGGGGAATGAATTCGAAAACCGAGGAGCATTCGGGCGAACTTTGAGGGGGGGAGATTTACGCGAATCTCCGCCTGATTCCGTGACTTCAGATCAGGTGTTTTCGGACGAACTCAAAGGGTTCCTTCGTGAAATTTCCGATATTATCCGACCCGTGCGAGAATGGAATGAGCTGCTCCGTTGGCTGAAAACCCACCGAAATTTTGCGAACCCGAGACCGAGCATCTCCGAACTCGGTAATTTTCGATCGGCATCCGCTTATTTCGAGCAAGACGCAAGAATCGTATTTCCGCATCCAACCGCCGCCTTTCTGAGCCGCATTCGCAACGGTTCCTACAGTCCGGTTGACTCGCTGGTCGATGATCTCACTTTTGGGGGCTATGTCGGCCCGACCGTCTCGGATTACGATTCAGATTCTACGGGTCGGCCTCAGTCCATTTCTTCCTTCCGGAAAACATGGTCCAACGAGGAGCTCGGACTGCTTCAGGTTTGGATTAGCGCGCGTGATGAAGCATTAACGGTTTCAGCAAAAGCACTCCGGAGTCTTCTCCTCGCGCGCGGCGCCGGGTATATGGCGAATCTGGCTGAAGGCGCGCGCTTCAAAACATTGATGGGCTGGGCGGCAGCCTTTCCGCTCGAGGCCGAGCAACGCGAAGGGGCCGCTGACCGAATTGAGATCGCAGGGCGCGCGGTGTCTTGGGTTCTTCATCGCCTCGGGCTTGAAGACCATCCCCTTTTTGCACAAAGCCAGAGTGATCAAGAGTACCGCCTCTACTTTGATAGCCTGGCGTTGATGCTCGTTCCGTTGGATCGTGCAGAGGGGCGCGAAATCTCTCTGCAAAATGCTTGGAAAGCACCGCAAGATGCGCCCGATGCCTTGCTTGCGCAAATGCAGTCGGAGGGTGCCGGTAAGAGTGAGTCTTTCCGGCTCGACTGGCTGACGACTTACGAAGGTTACCGGGACTCGGATCAACCTGCTTTGCCGGTTCATCCTGCGCCTTCTAGCAAGGCGCCTCGCATCGCTTTTATTGATACAGGGGTGGATTGGATTGAGCATCCGGAGCTCGGAGAGTTCCTGGGACTCGGTCGTGAAGGTGAGCTTGCGCAGTACGATTTCGCGGATGGCGATCAAAACACTTGGGTGCCGGCACTGGGTGATCTCGGTCACGGTTCGGGTGTGGTTGCGACGCTACTGACTCTGGTTGCGCACATCGAACCTCGAATGCTGGAAGGCCGGTTACTCGATTTAGCGATGTGGAAAATTGGCTCCTTGCGCTCGCTCGTTGCCGTGGGTACGGATCCTGACCTCAGGCAGTTTGATCAGCGTCAGGAAATCTCATTTGGCGAAGCCTTCCTGAAACCTGCGCTTATATATCAGAAGGACCGGAGAAGCGACCGGTCGGTGAATCACGACCGACTCCCGTCGCTCGGGATTGCGCCTGACCTCGTCTCGGTTTCTGCTGCGTTCCCTCTACGGAGAGTCTTATCTCGACTCGGGAATCCGAGCGTCCTGAAAGAAACGTCTTGGGTCTGGGTGATGGCTGCTGGGAATGGTGGGCAAGAGATCACTCGCGAGCGGGGGGAGTCCTGCATGAGGGATTTACCTGAAGCGATTCGCCCGGACCAGAATATCATCTGCGTCGGGGCCGTGCATCGCGGCATCCTGCAAGATACCGTATCAAAGTCATCGAACTATGGCCCAGGCGTTGATCTCTATGCTTACGATTCTTATTCCGGGCTCTGCCCGAGCGGCACGTCGTGCTCAACCCCCGCAATAACGGCTGCGGCTGCGATGATTAAGGGGCGATTTCCGACCTTGAGCTCTCGGCAGCTTCGCGAGGTCCTTTTGGAATCGGCCATGGAAAAGACGATTGGTTTTGAAAACAACGAAAGCCAAAAGCGTGTTCGGGTCAAGATTTTCGATCCGTTGACCATGATGAACCGGGCCTATATCAAGGCCGGCCGCGTCGCGCGTTCCCAGACCCGGTGAGTTTCCAGGCGCCCTGAGGATAGCTTTTGCCACTTTGGGAACTTAAAGTCGCCGTCTCGTTTGGGGAGAGCGCCTCCCAGGAGAGCGCGAAGGACTCGATCCATTCCGCGCCCAAATGCCGTGCACGAAGTTGAATCTCGTTCTGAATCCGAAGCAGTGCTCGAGGGTACTCTTCACTTCCCGAGGGGCCCGTTGCGCTCGAGTTAATGCTGTCGAGGGGCAGAAGGGCCGTCGCAGTGAGGATGCCCAGGCTCACGGATTCTTTCGCCCCAGAAGGAGGAGCGGCTAAGTGAATCGGTGGGAGTGACTGCCTCGACGTCTTCGAGTCTTGTGTTGAAGCTTCAAATCGTATGGATGGATCGATCGCATGAGCCTCACCCGAAAGTGTGGAGTGCTGAAAGATCCGAATCCGACTTGAGCTCGTTCTGAGGAGTTGCACTAAACTGACCGCTACAAACTCCGTGAGGCGCGGCAAATAAACCTGCCCTGTTTCGAACTGCGGCAATAAGTCAGACGCCTTGAGTCCGACTGCCTCTTTCTCGAGAAAAACTTCGAGTCGGGATCGCTCAACCGGTTCGAGATGCCCCTCAATCCGAAGCGTAAACAGAGCGTCTTCGCTGTCCGAGGGTTCGATGCGTTCTACTGAACGGAACGTTGGAGAGGGTTGCATGGAAACCGGCGACGCCACTTTCGCTCCACGCGATTTCACTACGTCCGTGTGAAACTCAATCTCAGTCGAAGGTTCGTCCGAATATTCCGCCGGGGCAGGCGCATCTTGGGGACGCGGTGGGGTTTCCATGACCGTTCTCTCAACCACTGCTTCCGAGGGTTGAAGAGTTTGAATTTCAGTCTGGGGTTCAATCGGAGGCGCTTGGGGAGCATCTAGTTCTACAGGGGGGGCAAACTCAGGCACCTGGAAAGTTTGATCTTGGGTTTCGTCGACGCTGGAGATTTGGAACGGATCATCCGAAGGCGGCGGAGTAGAAAACTCGGGACCAGGTGAGAGCAGAGGATCTGAATCGAGCGTAATATCAGTCTCCGCCTCAGTCGCCGGACTTTGAGTTTCGGAAGGGAAGTTTGCGAAATCGGAGTTTGGAGCCTCCTCGGGTGCGGCATGGTCCATCGGGCCCAATTCATCGATCGAAACAAAATGTTCGATCTTCTCGGCCTGAAACTCCGTCATGGGAGCATCGGTCGTTTCCGAATCTTGCGAAAGCTTCGGGAAAAGGCCCTTTTCCTCGAGCTTTTTCCCGTACTCAAGAATCTGCGTGAGATCGCGGTCCGCGTTGGGCGCACCACCGTGAGCCCCAACAGAGGGGCGAGGGGGTTTGCCTTCCGGTGGTGGGTTTCCCTTGGAGGTCAGAGATTCACCCCGTGACATTTTTTAAACTTCTTCCCGCTGCCACAGGGGCAGGGGTCATTTCTTCCCGCGCTCGAGAACTCGTTACTGCGCGCAGGTGAGCCTGCAGACGTTCCAGCAGGGCCCAAGTTCATCTTCATATCCATTCGCGGTCCACGCCCCGCCATGAGGTCCACGGCTGGCTGTGGAGCTGCAACGGGCACCAGAGCATTGTCTTGGGTGACTGGAATCAAGGATCCATTCGGCCCGATTCGATATTGAACCTTTTTCTGGGCCGAAGCAGGGACCGGAGTAGGAGCCGGAGTTTGCATCAAGGATTCAAACGCATTCCCGCCATCCCCGGATGGACTGAAGGTGGAGGTTTCGTTCCAGATCGACTCCTCTTCGCGCTTGAGTTCTTCTTCAAGGGTAGGGGCCAGCTTGACGGCGTAAAGTTTGCGGATCACGTCGCCGTTGATCTGCCCCATCATCATTTTGAAGTAACGGAAGCCTTCTTTCTTATATTGAACGAGGGGATCTTTTTGCGCGTACCCCTGGAGCCCGATGCCTTCGCGAAGGTGGTCCATGGCCAGTAAGTGGTCTTTCCACAAATGATCGATCGTCGTGAGGACGACCATCCGTTCCACTTGATGGAGCATTTCAGGGCCCATCTCTTTTTTCTTCTGATCGTACCAAGTCTCTGCGTGGGTCCGAATGAGCTTCTTCAGGCCTTCGCCGTTGAAGGGGATAATGTCTTTTTCCTTGAACGAGGTGGGCGTCTGGAAGGTGCTGCTAATCGCGTCGTTCAGAGCTTTTTCGTCGAGGTGGACTTGACCCTGATCGTTGCGCTTGAGTTTCCCGCCTGGGAAGAAATCATCCGCAATTTCTTGGGTGATATCGTCGGCCATATCCATGACCATTGCTTTGAGTTCGGTGCTGCTCAGAACCTCACGGCGCCAGGCGTAGACGACCTTGCGCTGCTGGTTCATTGCGTCATCGTATTCGAGCAAGTGCTTACGGATATCGTAGTTGTGCCCTTCAACTTTTTTCTGCGCGTTCTCGATGACTTTCGTCGTCCACTTGTGCTCGATGGGCATGTCTTCTTCCATCGCGGCAACCGTGCGCTTGAGCATTTCGTTTTGTCCGAAAATCCGCATGAGATCGTCTTCGAACGAAAGGTAGAAGCGGCTTTCACCGGGATCCCCTTGGCGGCCAGCTCGGCCCCGAAGCTGATTGTCAATCCGGCGGGACTCGTGGCGCTCGGTCCCCAGGATGAAGAGGCCTCCAAGGCTGCGAACTTCTTCGCGTTCCGCGGCACATTGTTTGATCCAGACTTCGAGCGCTTTTTCTTGTTTGAGGAGGTGTTCGGCTTTTTCCTCTTCCGTTGCCTCGGCCGGAAGGTTTCCAACTTCCATGCGGGAAAGGTTCTCAGGGTTACCACCCAGCAAGATATCAGTTCCGCGACCGGCCATGTTGGTCGCAATGGTGACGGCACCTTTTCGTCCTGCTTGCGCGACGATCTCGGCTTCTCGCTCGTGATTCTTGGCGTTCAGGACGTTGTGGCGAACGCCTCGCTCTTTCAGCATTTTCGAGATCATTTCGGACTTCTCGACCGAAACGGTTCCAACCAGAACGGGTTGCCCTTTTTTGTGAAGCGCTTCGATTTCTTCGAGGGCCGCTTTGAATTTGCCCTGAGCGGATTTGAAGATGACGTCTTCATGATCGAGTCGACGAATCGACTTGTTGGTCGGGATCACGGTGACATCGAGCTTGTAGATCTGCTTGAACTCGCGTGCTTCCGTGTCAGCGGTCCCAGTCATTCCGCCGAGTTTCGAATACATTTTGAAGAAGTTCTGGAAGGTAATCGTCGCCAGCGTCTGGTTTTCATTCTCGATCTGGACGCCTTCTTTTGCCTCAATCGCTTGATGGAGGCCATCGCTCCAGCGGCGGCCAGGCATGAGGCGGCCGGTGAATTCATCCACGATCATGACTTCGCCATCGCGGACAACGTAAGCGTCATCACGCAAGTAGAGAACGTGCGCGCGCAGAGCTTGGTTCACATGGTGAAGGAGTTCAATGTTCCGGCCGTCATAGAGGTTCTCGACCTTCAGTCGCCGCTCCATTTTGTCGATGCCTTCGGGCGTGAGAACTGCGGTCCGGCTCTTCTCGTCCACGGTGAAGTCGACTTCTTTTGTGAGGCCGCCCTCCGCACGAATGTGACGGTCGATTTGAACGTACAGGTCAGTCGTCTCGTCGGTCGGGCCGCTGATGATCAGAGGCGTTCTCGCTTCGTCGATCAAGATGGAGTCGACTTCATCGACAATCGCGAAATTGAGTTCGCGTTGGACGTAGTCCTCGAGTCGAAACTTCATGTTGTCCCGGAGGTAGTCGAAGCCAAATTCGTTATTGGTTCCGTAAGTGATATCGCATGCGTAGTTCTTCTTCCGTTGTGCATCGGTGAGGCCATGCACAATGATTCCGGTGGAGAGGCCGAGGAATCCGTAGATTTTCGCCATCCAGGCCGAGTCGCGGCGTGCCAAGTAGTCGTTGACGGTAATGACGTGAACACCCTTGCCGGCCAAAGCATTCAGATAGGTGGGGAGCGTTGCGACAAGGGTTTTTCCCTCGCCCGTTCTCATTTCGGCGATGCGTCCACGATGGAGGGTGATGCCCCCGATGAGCTGCACGTCGTAGTGGCGCTGGCCAATCACGCGCCAGGAAGCTTCCCGGACCACGGCGAAGGCTTCCGGCAGGAGGGAGTCTAAAGACTCTCCTTTGGAGATCCTTTCACGAAACTCCCCGGTTTTCGCCTGGAGTTGGGCATCAGAAAGCGCCTTAATCGAGGGTTCGAGAGCGTTGATTCGATCACGAATTGGAAGAATAGACTTCAATTCACGGTCGTTTTGGGTGCCAAAGATTTTTCGAGCAATCGTGGAGATCATCATGATGAGGCTTGAATCTACCGACGGGGCAGTCAGTTCTCAAGAATATAAGAGAGCGGATCTACAGGAGTTCCGTTGATTCGTACTTCGTAGTGAAGGTGGGGCCCCGTCGAGCGGCCACTGTTCCCGAGTTGCGCGATGGACTCGCCGCGCCGAACTTTCTGTCCTTGTTTGACCATAATTCTCTTGGCGTGGCCGTACCAGGTCTCCAGTCCGTACCCGTGATCGAGAATCACGGTCTGGCCGTACCCGGGTTTCACTTCGGCGAAGGTCACGAGGCCATCGGCCGTTGCGATGACCGGGGTTCCAATCGAGTTGGCGATGTCTAAGCCTTCGTGCATTTTCTCGGTACCGCCGTAAGGGGAGCGGCGGACGCCAAAGCCTGAGGTAAAGTATCCAGGAGAGGGTCTACGGGTGGGAAGCGCCGCAAGAAATGCCCGTTGGTCGCCTAAGAGCTCGTATTGGTCGTGCAGTGTTTGCTCGAGAAGGATGCTGTCGTTATTGAGTCCTAAGAGCTCCATATCCAGAGCTTCGAACTCTTTTCTTAGATGAGACTCCTCCGGGCTTTCTTCTGGCCGAGTGTGTCCGCTGGTGTGGTCATGGGAAGCGGTCGTCACACCGGAGGGCGCGATCTTTTCGGGGTCGGCCGAGGCAGGCGCGGTTGAGCTGGCGGGGGGACTTTCGCTCGACGCGATGAGCGACTGGGAA
>CANMSW010000043.1 GCA_947500275.1 Bacteriovoracaceae bacterium
ATGGCGGGCTACCTTCTGATGGGGGCGGCCGTCTTCCTGATTGTGCGCATGTTGGTGCAAGAGCAGGAATCGCGTGCTGCGCAGGAAAATATTGATAGCCGAGACCGCAAAGCGGCAACGGGGATCGTTGGACTGGTTCGCATGTTGGCCAGTCAGTACGTTGTTCCTTTTGTTCGCGGTCGTCCTTTCTGGGACAAACAGCGGCTTGAGTGGCGCCGTCGGCTGATCTCTGCAGGCTTGCGTGACGTGTTCACGCCGGATGAGTTCATCGCCTTGCGTCTGCTCAATATCGTCCTGTTTCCGGTGGTAAGCTGGGTCATGAATGTCTTCGGACTTTTGGACGTCTCACTGACCATTGTGTTGATTATGAGTGTTGTGGGTTACTTTTTTCCGGCCCTTTGGGTCGACTCAAAACGGAAGGCCCGTCAGAAGGAAGTACTGAAGGCCATGCCCTTCGTCATCGACTTACTTGCTCTTGCTACAGAAGCAGGCGCAGATTTCATGGGCGCGATCGGAAAAGTGGTCGATAAAGCGAAACCGAGTCCTCTCGTCGATGAACTCGGACAGATGCTTCGTGAGAATCGCTTAGGGGCTTCGCAAAAAGAGTCCATTCGCGAGATGGCGGCCCGTATCGATCTGACCGAGTTCAGTTCGTTTGCAGCCATCCTGATCTCCTCGCAGGAGATGGGCGCCTCCATTGGTCGAATTCTCCGTCAGCAGTCCGAGCAGATTCGGATCGATCGAATCATGCGAGCCGAAAAGGCCGGTGCAGCGGCGTCTCAGATGGTTCTCGTGCCCGTGGTCCTCTTTGTTCTTCCATCGGTTGTGCTCATGATGGGTGGACCTTTCATCTTAGGTTTCCTCAACGGGGGTGGACTGTGATTCAGCGCCCGCGTCGGATCAATGGGCTTGCGAGCAAGAAGGTTCATTCTGAACGGAATGGGCAGGAAGTCGTTTCGGATTGTCGAATGGCGACTGGGTTCTTTTCGCGCCTTTGCGGCTGGATGATGGTTCCACCTGTGAGCGCGGGGGAGGGACTCCTCCTCAGTCCTTGTAATGATATTCACATGGGATTCATGCGATTCGCGATCGATGCCGTTTTTTTGCGGAGTCTGGATCCCGATCGCTCGGATCTATCCCGATTTGAAGTGACTTCAGTCCGTCCAGGCCTCCAACCCTGGAGGTTGCTACCGGTGAGGGACGGTCAGGCGGATTCAACATTAGAGCTTCCTGCGGGGGCGGCTCAGAGCGCGGGAATCATCGTGGGGGACGTCCTAATATGTTCAGGCTAAAAGTGATTGCTGGACCCAACCGCGGAGCAAGTTACGAGATTCGGGACTCCGAGTGCTCGATTGGCCGTCAGGACGGAAATACGATCGTCCTTCAGTCGAATCGGGTATCCAAACAGCACTGCCGCTTGGTTGCTTCAAACGGAGAGGTCCTGCTCGAAGATCAAGGGAGTTCGAATGGGACTTTCGTAAATGGAGCCCAGACTCGCTCTCGAAAGCTGAAGGGCGGCGACAAAATCAGTGTTGGGGACTTTGTGTTCGAGCTTCTGGCGGACCAGCCGGTCCAGCGCGCGACCCGTTCAACGCCGCCTCCCGTACCCGGCCGACCCGGTCAAGTCCTTGCCTTTCCCGGCGGGATGGCTGGATTGCCGCCTGTTCCTGCTCAGCCTCTGTCCATGCAGTCTATGGGTAATACCGGGGCATTTGATATGGGTGGCAATGCCACCAGTGCACCTCAGACCAAGCCGACGAACCTCGTCGATCGAATTCGGTTTATCCTCGATGCTAAAGTGATGCCTTACTTCTATGGCTTACTTTTCAAGCATGACTTGAAGTTTGTCGGTGCAGGAGTTTTCGCGCTCTTTATTCTCGTGAATCTTGTGGTTTCGGTCCAACCACTCGTCGATCTCGGCACAAGATTAGTAGTCGAAGAGGCCACGATGCGAGCTCGATTCATGGCGAAGCAAATTGTCGAAAAAAATGCGGTTTTCATCGCTCAAAGAGCCGAGATTAAAGCAGATATAGGAAATTTCGAAAAAGAGCCCGGTGTCCGCATTGCAGTGCTCATTGACCTCGAGAATCGGATCATCGCTCCTTCCTCGAAAATCAATCAATATTTCACCCGGGGTGATGCGGCAACCTATGCCGTGGGCCAACGGAAGAAGTTCTTGAATGGACTGGAGACAGGGGTGTCAACCACCCTTGAAGATCATTCCGTTGTCGCTATCGAACCCCTCAAGATCTTTGATCCCACCATCGGACGTAACCGTGTCGCTGCCCTTGCAGTGGTTTCCTTGGACACCGAGGGGGCAAACCCCGCCTTCACCGAACTCGGAACTTCGTATGCCGACACCATGGTTCGTTCCGGAATTTTTGCGCTCATTGCGCTCTTTATTCTGTATCGAATCACTTTGAAGCCCTTCCAGGTGCTGAACGAAGACATCGACCGCGTCCTACGGGGTGAAATGGCCCAAGTGACCCATGAATTTAAAATCGAAGAACTCGATTCACTTTGGGCCGTCATTAACTCCGCTCTCACTCGGATTCCGCGGAGTGGCATGCAGTCCAGCGGGGGAGACTCCGGCAGTGGTTTTGGTTCTGACACTCCGGACGCCGCGGACTCCTTCCGTGAAATTGCTTCCATCGCGCCCTTTGCTTCAGTCGTGCTCGACGCTGACTTCAGAATTGTCTTTCTGAATGCCGGTTTTGAGAACCTTTCGAACGCGCGCTTGGATGATGTTCGGGGGAAATTACCTTCCGAAGCTTTTGGCGAGGGCATTCCGGAATACATGGAATCGATCATGAAGCGAGTCTCAGGCGGCGAACGCGGGGTCTCGTCGACGATGGAAATGAGCACAGGAACCTATCAGATTCACGGATCAGCGATTGTGTTCTCTGGCGTTCCGAAGGCGTGGATGTTCAGTGCAACTCGGAATAGTTGAGGGAGCTTTGCTCCAGAAGGAAAAAGGTTAAAAGGGTTCGATGGCAGCAGTCACTCGATACAAAACATCAGAAGTTCCGCGGCAGGTGGCTGAACAAGCGCGCCTGAAAGTCGTGCACGGGCCCGACCGCGGGATGACTTTTGTTTTATCTTCCTCAAAGGCAGTCATCGGCCGCGGAGAGGAATGTGACGTTCATCTGGGTGATATTAAAACCTCCCGAAAACATTTTGAACTCGAGAACCGTGGAGACGGAAGTTGGGCGCTCCGCGACTTGGGGAGTTCAAATGGGGTCTTAATCAAAGGGGCTTCGGTTCGAAGTGCGCTCATTCGTTCGGGCGAAATCCTAACGTTAGGTGAGACGGTGCTGGAGTTCATCACTTCGGATGCTGGAACGCGCATCATGATGGCCCCCGCGCGCGCCATTGATCAAATTCGTGCGGACGAATTGGCACTCCAAGCGCAGCGTGAACGAGTCCTTCGCTTAGGGGGAGGAGCGCCCAAGCGTGTGGGCCCGGCGGCAATAGCTCCCGCGCCCGCCGCGAGCGCGCAAAAGAAAAAGTTTAATCCAGGACCGTTGATTCTCATCCTTGCGCTCGTTGGGCTCTGGTCGCTGATTAGCGAAGATAGCCCGGTGAAAAAGCGACTTGCTAAAAAGAAGACTGAGGCCGATCGAATTCCCATTGCGATCCTGCCTCCTGATCAATTGGCGCTGGTGAAGTCGCAGGTCGACCCGCTGGTGCGGATTGGTCTCCGCGAATTCCAAAACGGAAACATTCTGCGTGCGCGCCAATCTTTCGATGAAGTGCTTCGGCTTCAACCGGATCATGCCGTAGCGTTACGCTATATGAACAACTGCACCGTCGAGCTCGAGCGCGTCGTGAAGGCGTACCTACAAACGGGGCGTAAGCAGTTGGATGCTGGGAAATTGCGCGAGGCCAGGGGCAGTTTCCAATCCGTCTTGAATCTTTTGGACTCGGAACCGTCCAGTGATCACTACAAGCAGGCCAGTGAATTCGTCGATCAAATCGCGAAGATAGAATCGGGCGACTTACAAATTGGCGAAGTGCCGAAACTTGTTCCCCTTGCCACGCCTGATCGCACTCCGGGGGGTAGTCCATGAGTGCGTTGCTGAAAATTCTCCGCGAAGGCCATTTGCTCGAGATCTTAGATGTGATTGAGCCCCTCATGGTGGGGAGGGCCGAAGGCTGTGTGGTCCGACTCGAGGATCATGCGATCTCCCGAAAACATGCCGTGTTGACGCCCGATGAGCGCCCCGGTGTGATTCGTTTCGAGAAGAAAAGTGAATTTGGTTGGATCCGACATAACGGAGTCGAAAAATCGAGTGGCTCCGCCGTGCCTGGGGACGTTTTAGAAATGGGTCCCTTTCATCTCGAAGTTTCACAACCAGCGGGGTCTTCGGATCTTTCTCGTTCAGAGGCTGCGGATTCAAAGTCCCCTGTTCATCAAAGTGCACCGGTGGAGGTGGGAACCCCACTTCCGATGGAGAATCAGTTAGGTTCGCAACTCTCCTCATCTGCAGCTCTTCCTGTGGATGATTCGTCTTATTCTCAGTCGGCCCCCGCCGAAGGAGTGACAGAGAATCAGGGGGATCAAATGGATGGGGGAGTTGATTTGGCTTCAGGATTGGATCTCGACTTGGGCGAGAGTGCGCCTGACCTTTCTTTGTCTCAATCCGAAGGGGGCTCGTCGCAGGATCTAATCTCTGAAGAAGCAGACCGTGAAGGGGCGCATAGCGAAACAGGATCGAATCTCAACGGCCTTGAGCTCAGTCAATCTCCATCAGAAGCTCCAGGCCAGTCCGATCGCACCGCGCTCTTTAGTTCCGAGGGTGCAACTCGCTTGACGCCGATCGGTCGTGTTTCTGGACGGCTCGTTTTCGCCGCGGGCGCTGCATCGGTTGATCAGTATGATCTGGCTCAGGGGCCTGAGAAAATTTCAATTGGCCGCGGGAAGTCGAGCGATGTTGTCCTGCAAGACAAGAAGTCGTCTCGCGCGCACTTAGAAATTCATCGAAGAGATGGACAGTTTGTGCTCGTGGAACTCGGAAGTGCAAACGGCACTTTCATCAACGGGCAACGACTCGAGCCGAATAGCGAGACCGCTCTTCAGTCGGGAGACCAGGTTCAAGCAGGCGATGCCCAATTTGTTTTCGAGGTCGTCAGTCAGGACTATTACGAGCGTGAGCAGAGTTTCCTTCCCTCTGAGTCATCGAACTTGCCAGTCGGATTGACTGATCATTCTGCGCTCGACCAGCCGAATCCGGACTATGGAAATTTCGACGCGCCCCAGTTTGGCAACGACTTAGGAGTTGCTTCCCCAGGCGTTCCAGAATCGAATTCATTTGAATCGTTGAATGGGATCGATAGTCAGCAGAACCCAGGTGGGGGCGCGAAGGGGAATGGTAGCCTTCTTGATCGCTATCGAGCCATCCCTCCGAAGCGTAGAAAAATGCTGCTGGGGATCCTGGCCCTCGTCATGGTTTTTGGATATATCACTCAACAGGAGGAAGAGGAACTCGCGAAGTCGGCGAAGAAAAAGCCGAAACCGAGAGCCTCAGTTTCAGGGCAGCCCCTGATGATGTCGTTTGACGACCTCTCGAAAGAGCAGAAACAACGCGTATTACAAGGCCGGGAGGAAGCAACCCGTCATTATACGGGGGGCGAGTTTGAGGACGCGGTTCTGAAAGCGGACTCTGTCTTGTCGATTTTGCCAAACGATGACGTAGCGTCGCAAATCAAGAAATACGGGCAGATTGCGATCCAGAAGAAAAAGCAAATTGACGAAGAAAACGAACGCAAACGTCAGGCGGAAGAGCGGCTCGAAAAAATTAAGACGATGGTCGCAGAGATTGAAGCAAAAATGGAGACTGCGCGGAAGATTCCCGATGCGCCGAATAAATTTGACGCCATTGCCGACGAGCTCGCCAATTCTGAAATTCGCGTCCTCGACCCAGAAAATATTCAGATCAAAAAGTGGGAGACGGAGATAGGAGAATTCCGTCAGAAGATGATGGATATTCAAAGCTCACGAGTGCAACTCGGAGATCTCCGAAAAGATTTCGAAGACAGCTTCCGTGCCGCCAAGGTTTTGGTCGACAAGACGCTTGCCGAATCTGAGCCTCGACCCCGGTTGAAGGGCCTCGAGCAGGCACTTAAGGCTCTCGCCGATATTCGTTTGAAAGAGGGATACGCTGCGGATGAGGCTCGAAAAGGGAACTCTCAAGACAAGTCGATGGGGGCGGATCTTAAAGCGATTTCGAAAGTGATTTCCGAAGCCAATCGGGAGGCAGTGATTTGCCGCAAGGCCATTGATGAGACGGTTGCGCCGCTCGTTTCCGAGGCGCAGCGAGTTGAGGATTCTTCCGATTTCGTGAAGGCATTCGATCTTTGGCGGGCATTCGTTGAGATCGAGGAACTCAGAGTCGCAGCCTATCTAGCGGACGGTCAAGACGTGACGGAGTTGTCCGAGAAGAACCGAGGCCGCGACGGCATGGAGCGGATCCGGGGTGTGCTGAATGCTCAGGCGAAATCGATCTATACCGAGGGCGTGCTCGCGGAGAGTTATAGCGACTTCACGAAAGCACGGGAGAAGTTTCAAGAGTTACTCGACAAGGCGCCCAAAGACGATGCTTCTACAGATGGTTATTACGAGCGAGCCCGTCGAAAACTTGCACTTTACCGTCAGTTCGATCAGGCGAATGGTTCATCCGGTGGCACGAAAGAAAGTGCAGCCGCGAAGGCTTCGGTAGAGAGTTATTCACCAGATATGGGGGGGCGTGACCCCGCGCAGTCTCCCGAATCGTCAGGTTCAACGGTCCCGCCAGGCGATGCTGATCCAGCGAACGCGAACCCTCCAGTTCCGACGTTTGATCCCGCGAGTGGAAACCAGGGTACTGGGCCCTAAAGGTTATATTCATGAACACAGATTCGAACATCGATTCCAGTCACTCCGGCGCGGGTAAGGTGAAGGCCGTCATGACGGCCTCTGCGCGCGGGAATCGCATTCGCCAGGAAGACATCAGCCTAGCGCTTGCCGATCAAGGAGTCTTCGTCGTTGCCGACGGATTTGGTGCCGGGCAAAGTGGCGTGTCAGCTGCTCGGAGCGCTTGCGAGGCGGCCTCGGCCTTTTTGGTTCGAAACAGTGGGGACCAGGACGCAACGCTTCCCTTCATTTTACGACGCTATTTCTCACTCGCGGGTAATATGGTTTTTAACGCGCTCATTCACGCCAATCGTGAAATGGTGAACAGCAATCGGTCTAAGCCTGCTGAAATGTGCGGGGGCGCGTCTGTCTTGGCGGGACTTTTAGATGGAGACTTTCTCGCGCTGGGGGCGGCGGGCGCATGTTCAGCTCGTTTGCTAAGAGGAGCGGATGCTCCCGTTCTTCTGAATCGGCCGAGAACCTATCATCAGCTCCGGAATCCAAGCGCGAACCCAGGTCTGCAGTCAATCGATCACACTGAATGTGATATGCCGCTCATGGCGCTTGGAGTGCATGACGGTTTTGAGCCTGAAGTTTTCGAGTTACACGTTCAGCCAGGGGATTGGGTTCTCTTACATACGGACGGAATGCCGGCAAGGCTCCTGGAGGAGTTCGCCGGGATTCGCACGGACGTGATCCAATCGGGCGTGAAACTTTCAGCGATCCAAGATCGTATAAAGTCGGCACTCGCTCGATCGCAATCGAGCGGCGAACTTTCCGACAACTTGGCTTTTTCACTCATTCTCTTCTGATTCGAACCGCCGCGAGAAGTTCGGGTCAGAGTCTTTTCCGTTTCGAGCCACGTATTGCCTCATCTCAGAATCTAGCCGTGGGCAGGGCCGCTTCCTCTGGGGACGGAGCACATCGCCGCGAAGCGCGGGCGCGGTTCCTCTGGGGACGGAGCACATCGCCGCGAAGCGCGGGCGCGGTTCCTCGGGATCGTTGGAGGATGTCGTCCGCGCGCATCGGGTGAGGCGCGAAAGTGCGTGCTCGAGGTACGTGCCTTTTGAATTGGATCGCGCTTGCGCTCCCTCACTCCAACGACCGCCGAGGCCCCACACCCCCGCTTCGGGGCGAGGGCTCGCTGCGCCCGGGTATTCCCCTTGGCGGCTGCCTTTGAGCGGTGATTTTTCATGAAACAGAGCTGATTCATGAAGTTCGGGGACGGAGCACCCGGGGGAAACTCCCTCAAGATGCCCTGAGTCACCTGAGACACACGCGCTTGAAAGGGAAGGGATTCCTATCCCTGCGTAATTCCAAGGCTAGGCCGGAATTCATGCCTCTTTTCTATGCTTGATTAATTTAGTCGGCTAATTAGAATTGAGGAGGTGGATGAGAGATTTTCCTGGGGGGGAAATCTTTCTACTCAACTTGATCGGTTGGAGGACCGATCAAGTAGTAGCTAGGGTGGAGATGAGTTTTATGTAACGGGGAGGAGGTGCTCTTCAAATGGATCACCAAAGAGTTATGAAAGATCAGAATTCAAATCGTGGTTCTGTTCGCCGCAAAGCCTGGATGACGGCAGCCCGTTTCCTGAAGGACGAGTCCGGTCAGGGGACAGCGGAATATGCGCTCATTCTGCTCATCGTGTTGATGATGGCGAACACGTTTAAGAGTAAATTTAAGTCAGCGCTCAATATACTTCTCAATAACATGGAATCTCAGATGCGGGACGCAGGAGAGGACTCGCCCTAGTGCTCAGTGCCGTACGCATTCGCACGGCATTGGCGAGGTTTCTTTCGGATGAGCGTGGTCAAGGAACCCTTGAATACGTGCTCTTGCTGACTTTTTGCCTGATCAGCGGCGGCGCACTTTTTAGAAAGCTCATCGAAATGATGGACAGTGGTTTTCAGGTCTTCGGCGCTCAACTCGAGCGCGACCTGAAGAGCGGGAGGCATCCCCTCAGTGTTTGGAAGAATTGATCCCTCCCTTTCAATTTTCATCGTTCTTCTTTCTTTTGCAGCCGCGGCGGTCGACGTCGCGCGTTCGAAAATTCCTAATCTCCTGACTCTTCCTGCCCTGATCCTAGGCCTTGTTCTTTCCATCGCATTGTCGGGCTGGGCTGGAGCACAAGATTCGCTCTTGGGAGTCGGTGTCACTTTTCTGTCTTATATCTGGATTTACGCACTCGGTTGGTTGGGGGCGGGGGATGTGAAGCTTCTCATGGCGCTCGGTGCGCTCGGAGGTTGGCGATATGGATTGGATGTTGCCGTTCTCTCAATCGGACTGGGTGGATTAATCGCCTTGGTGATTCTCCTCGTTAAACGGAAGTTACCTGGATTCGTTCGGCGCATTTATCGGTTCGTCCTCTCCAGGACGATCCGAGGGCTTGAGCCAGAGTCGCTTCAAGTGGATGAGAGCGAGAAATTCCCGTTTGGTGTGGCGATAGGGATTGCTGCCGTCTGGAACCTCACCGGCTACCCGTTGCAAGCCCTAGGATGGCGCTTATGGTGAAGCCATTCCAGGTGGGCAATCAATCTGGCCAGGCCCTGCTTGAGTACGTGATTATGCTTCTGATCGTGGTTTCGAGTTACTTATTCGTCGTGCGCGGACTGATGGACGCAGGGATTACTCGGCTTTTCGTAGCGCCGTTAAAAGGGGAATACGGAAAAGCATATCAATTTGGGCATCCGAAAGGCGAATTCGATGGTTCAAGCGGGAAGAATCACCCTCGGTTCAACGGTTCGGGTGACAATAATTTTCGGTTATTCTTGCTAATTGATCCTCAGTAAAGTTCGCGAGGACTTTCGGTAGAGCGTTGGGCGAGATCGGGGGATAAATGCTACGGTTCGTATTTAGCCAGGCACCTTCGTGGATTTCAAAAAAGCTTATCCCTAAGTATAGGATGCGGATCGTCTCCAATCGATCCGGTCAGGCCACTCTCGAGTTTGCGCTCGTTATGCTTTTGATCCTCTCGTTCTCGCTTTTTTTCATTCAGCTTTGCCTCGTCCTGGCGTGGGGTAATTTCGTCCATTACGCCACTTTTATGTCGGCTCGCGCCTATATGGCCGGCGGCGGCGATCAGGATGGTCAGCGCGCGCGTGCTATCCTGGTTCTCGAGCGGACGGTGAAGAAAAGCGGACGTGATCGAATGCCGAATGTGGCCAAGGGTTTTGGCGGGGGAACCCCGGTAGGCGCAGAAATCGGTGAATTAACAGGATATGAACCGACACGAGCCTCAAGCTGGCCAGAGGGAGTCCGATATACATTTAGGAGTCGTCTGTTTGTATTGCCTCCCAGTCTGCCAGGACAGAGGCTATCCGAAGACGACAATTCCGTGACGTTCACGTCGGAGAGCTTTCTTTTGCGTGAGCCCACGTACGGCGAGTGTGTTCAGGAGATGGTAGAAAAAGGGGGCTTTGTTGATAACGGATGTTGAAGGAGTTTTTGCTCCTTTAAAAAAGCAGACTGCGGATTCATTTGAGCTCAGCCAGGACGGACAAAGCCTGCTTGAGTTCTTGCTGCTTTTGCCGTTCCTGCTTGGTCTCTCCATCCTGGTCATTCGTGCGAACCAAGCCATACAGATTTCGATTGTGAACCAACAGTACTCTCGGGCGCAGGCCCACTTCTTGACTTTCAATAGTCCCGTTTTTCCAGACAATCGAGACGGGCGCCGTGACAAGATGACCGTAGGGGGCGTCAACGCGATCACGATGGGAGTCGGCGAAAAAGCGATTCAGGGGGGCGAAGACGGGGAAAATCAGCCTGAGGCGCCGGTTCAGATGGTGGCGCGCTCGCAGCAGAAGGCAGGCACGAAGCCGGAGGCTCAGTCTTTCAGTGATCGCTCGGGCTGGGTGAGGGTGTTCAACACAGTGACCCTCTGTTCGGGTTCCCATTCATTTGCATCGCAAGGCAGTTTTGTATCCATGAAAAAAATCACTGAGGGTGTGACGCCCGGTTCGTTCAATTTTTGTCGGGAGGCCATTCAATGAATAGGAACGCGATTACGCTCTCTCTTCTCATGGCTCTCGCTTCCGTCTTTTTCTTGAAAGAGCGGATCGACTCCATCGAATCGGAGCAAAGAAAGAAATTCGGATCCGAAGTACTGGTCGTGAAGGCCCTGCGTGACATCAAGGAGCAAGAAACTCTTCTTGAAGATATGGTCACCTTGGTGAAAATACCCAAGGCGTTCCTCGAGCCTGCAGCGGTCTCCATCGACCGAAGCGAAGCGAAAGACGAATCCGAAGAAGACGAGGAAATTTCCGATGAGCGGAAGTCGAAGCTCATTAAGTCCATTATCGGAACCGTCGCAGTCGTGCCCATTCGAAAAGAAGAACAGATCACAAGAAACAAACTCACTGAACCCAATATTCGGACCGGGCTTGCCCCCCAAATTAGCCCAAAAAGGCGCGCAGTTTCGATTCCGATCAATGATATTACCGGCGTTGCCAAGCTCGTGAAACCCGGTGATCGAGTCGATCTGATAGCCGTCTTGGACCTGGGTGGAGAAAAAACAAATAAGATCGCGAAAACAGTCCTTCAGGATGTCACGGTATTAGCAACAGGAAGGCGGATCACTAATAACGTTGCCCGGACGGTGGAAGTGGATCCCGTTGGTGGCAAAGAGAAGATCAGGTCGCTCGCGGAAGACTTCAGCTTCAACACGGTGACGATCGAAGTTGAGCCTTTGCAGGCTCAAATGCTTGCCCTCGTGATGG